>JAUZEI010000119.1 GCA_030839105.1 Actinomycetota bacterium | reverse complement strand
CGGAGAACACGACGCGCGCGCCACGCACGCGAAGACGACCCCCTCCTTCGATCCATGGTGCTGGTGCATGATCGAGCGGCTGAGACCGGCCGCCCGTGTGATGTCCGCGATCGACGTCCGGACATAGCCCTTCGCCACGAACTGCTCTTCCGCCCCGTCCACAGCTGCTCGGACCGTTCGGCGGCGGGGAGGCGGCGCGGCTTCCCGCCGACTGCGTTGTCGCCCATGCACATACTTACGCGACGCAACTTACGAAGCGAAAGCCTACGGATGCGCGATTTCCTCGGGAGTCAGCTTGGCAACGTCGCCGGAGCCCCCAACCGGTTCGCTCTCGTACGCGTCGGCCGGACCGATTTGTCGGCGGGTCTATCGTGATGACGACACCACATGGGCGCAGACCTCGCGAAATGCGCGACTACGTCGCAAGAGGCGGACCTTTGTCTGGCGCAGCGGGCGCGGTCGGACGCCCGCTTGGAGTGGTCGCAAACGTACGTGATAGCAGGCGGTATGCATCGCGAAACGGCATCGGCATTCGAGTTCGGTCCCGCGGCCGCCGAGGCTGGGTCGCGCAGCCGCTTGTCGATGTCCCGGCGCCGGATCTCCGACTCCACGTCACGGGCAAGAGGCATCGCGTCCAGGCTCGTCCTGCTCGCGCTGGGGTTGGTTGTCGGCACCGCATCGTGGGCAGGGACCGCCTCTGCGGCCGACACCACTGCGCCGACCGAACCGGGTGCGATCTCCGTATCGGCGGTGGCGGCGACGTCCGCGACACTGGCCTGGAGCAAATCGACCGACGACGTCCGAGTCGAGGGTTACCGCGTCTACCGCGGACCCGCGGCCGCCGCGGACTCCACGCTGACACTCGTCAAGACCATGGATGCCGCGACCCCGTACTCGGCGACGCAGCTGTTCAGTGGCACGGCGTACAAGTTCGGAATCGTCGCCATCGACGCCGCCAATAACAAATCGGTCATGAGGACCGTGACCCTCACAACGGTTACGAGCAGCGACACCATCGCGCCGGAGCCACCGTCCAGCAGCAGCGTGAGCGTGAAGGTCTTCTCATCCTCGCGCCTCGACATCTTCTGGGCCCTGTCGACGTCGACCGACGCGGCCGCCTATCTGGTAATGCGCGATGGCGGCCTCGTGGCCATGGTCACGCGCCCATCGGCGCCGAGGTACTCGGACAACGGTCTCGCTGCTTCGAGTACGCACGTCTACTCGATCCGAACCGTCGACTCGAACGGCAACGTCTCGGCCGGCACGTCCGGCCGATCGGCGTCGACACCGGCGGCTGGAGCGCTGTTGATCACGCGCGGGCCGTACTTGTCGAACGTCTCCGCGACAGCCGCGGTGGTGTCGTGGTGGACCAACCTGCCGACACCCGGCGTTGTGACGTGGGGCACCTCATCGCCCACCGCGCGCTCGCTACCCGACCCGGCCGGCACCGTCCAGCAACACAGCGTGACGATCAGCGGCCTCACGGCCGGCACCGCGTACCAGTATCGGGTCGGCGATGGAGCCGGGCTCTCCAGCACGGCATCGACCTTCACCGCGGCCGCACCGGCGGGGACCACGTACAGCTTCGCTGCGATCGGCGACTTCGGCGGCGGCAGCACCGGTTTGGCGCAGAACGCCGCGAACATTGCCGGCGCCGGAACAGCGTTCATCCAAACGCTCGGCGACAACATCTATCCGTCGAGCGGCAACCCCGACCCGAACTTCAGCACGAACTACTCCGACTTCGACGCCCGTTTCTACAAGCCGTTCGCAGCCGCGATTGCGAAGCAGGCGTTCTTTCCCGCCAACGGCAATCAGGAGTACTACGGCGACGGAGCGTTCTGGAAGAACTTTCCGATGCCCGGAACGAACCACAGTTGGTACAGCTACACGTGGGGCAACGCGCACATCCTGGTGCTCGACACCGAACAGCCTTACACGGTTGGCAGCGCGCAATATGCCTTCGCCCAAGCTGACCTCGCGGCCCACCAGAACGACAAGTGGCGCATCGTCATATTGCAGCGGCCGCCCTACAACTCGTCGTCGGCCGTGGCCAGCTCCAAAGCCGAACAGTCGAACCTCGTCCCACTGTTCCAGGCGCAACACGTGAACCTCGTGCTTTCCGGCAGCAGTCACAACTACGAACGCATGAAGCCCATGACCAACGGCGTAGCGGCCACGGGCGGGATCACCTACGTCGTTTCCGGTGCCGGCGGTAACGGATTCAATCCCTTCACGATCGCGGCCCCCTCCTACACCGCCTTCCGCGAGGCGTCCTATTACGAGTTCCTGAAGATCACCGTCTCGGCCACGTCCCTGAAAGTCGACGCCGTTCGTGCCGACACCAACACGGTCTTCGACACAACCACGATCACGTAGGTCGAGGCCGTAGGCGCGCACGCTCCGCGGACGACCTCCGCACGACAACGCGTCGCTCACCGTTCGCTTGCCCTCGGCTTTTACGATCAGAGCAGTGCTCGCCGTGGATGACTCCCCCTCGGTGAGACGCACCGTCGGTACCGGTCTGGGCAGAGAATGACGTCAACTCTGCCGCCGAGCGCGTGTTTCGGGCAATGGAGTCGTGGCTACGAAGCACCACGTTCCGCGGTCGCCCTCATCACTGGCGAACCATGCTTGGATCGTGCCTGTGCTCAGTGCTTCGAACGTTCACGCATCTGACCTGGCCGCCGTCCTGGCGCGCGCGTGGAAGGCCGACTCCGCGTGGATCGACGACTGGGATGATCGCAACCCGGCGCGGGGCCAATGTGGCTCGACCGCCCTCGTCGTCCAAGATCTGTGCGGCGGAAGTCTCATGACCGGCATCGTCTTGGACCGATCGTTCGCGCGGCATGTGCACTATTGGAATGTGCTCGGCGGCGACCCGGTCGATCTGACCTGGCACCAGTTCCCCGGCCCGGCCCGCATCGTGAGAAGCGAACGAGTCGAGCGCGGTCTCCTGCTGCGTGGCGCATGGTTCACAGACCGATATGAATTACTGCGGGCTCGCGTTCGGGTCCTGATGATGGCGTGACGGATGCCTCGGAAGGGTGCGCGCAGCAGCACAGCCCAGTCAATCCGGGTGCAGAGGCCCCTCCGCGGTTGCGGAACCCAGGCGAAGTTCGCGGACCCGGCCTGCGCGACGTCCGACGGCGCGACCGGCGACTCACCCTTCGTGGCGCCTCTCGTGACGATCCCGAGACGGTGCCGTGATGCGCGGTCGTCATCATGTCGATGTGGCGGTAGATCCGGTAGGCGTCGTGCGGGCAATGTGGGATGCCGAACGGGACGGCCGCACCGACGACGTGATTGCCACGATGCATCCCCTCATCGTCTGGGCTCCTTTCACTCCCGGCGACCTTTCCTATTCCGGCCATGTCGGGATACGCCGGATGCGCGATGCCGCGCACGCGGTGTTGGGCGGCCCCGAGATCGTCATCGACGAGATCACGTTGCTTGCCGACGGGACCGTGCTCAGTCGTGGCCGAGCATCTTCTCCCAGCCGGGCCGCGGTCCCGTTCGAAGCCAGGTGCGAGTTCCGCGACGGGCTCATCGTCGGCGTCTACTCCCGGTATCGCCTGAAGCCAACCTGACTCCCCGGTTGCCCGCCGTACTACGGTCATGCCGCAGTGGACCCGATAGATCCCCGCTTGTATTCGACAGTCGTGCACCAGGCGATCGGAATGATCCGCGTGCAGTGCGAATGCACGACCGCG
>JAUZEI010000100.1 GCA_030839105.1 Actinomycetota bacterium | reverse complement strand
GGCGCGTTGGTCTTCGGAGCCGGCACCGTGCAATGGGCGTGGGGTCTCGACTCCGTCAATCCGCCGCGCAAGCCGGTCGACCGCAATATGCAACAGGCGACCGTCAACCTCTTCGCCGACATGCACGCGCAGCCCTCGACCCTGATCAGCGGTCTCGTGGCCGCAACCGCGTCGAGTGACGTCACCGCGCCCACGTCGACGATCACGAGCCCGGCCGCGGGTGCGAGCCTGGCTGACGGTACGCCCGTCACGATCTCCGGTACCGCAACCGACTCGGGCGGGGGAGCCGTGGCCGGGGTCGAGGTCTCCACCGACGGCGGCACGACCTGGCATCCCGCGACCGGTACGAACAATTGGACCTATCAGTGGACAGCGCACGGCAGTCCGAGCACCGTGATCCGCACGCGCGCCTCTGACGACAGCGCGAACGTCGAGGCCCCGCGCGCGGGGAACACCGCCAACGTGTCGTGCCCGTGCTCCATCTGGGCACCGACCACTGTTCCCACGAACGTCGACTCCAACGACGGACGTGCCATCGAAGTGGGCGCGCGCTTCACGAGCGACACCGCCGGATTCATCAGGTCCGTCCGCTTCTACAAGTCCGTGACGAACACGGGCACGCACACGGCCGACCTTTGGAACTCCGCCGGTCAGCTGCTCGGTACCGCGACATTCACGGGCGAATCCGCATCGGGATGGCAACAGGCAAACTTCACGTCGCCCATCGCCATCGCCGCGAACACCACATACATCGCGAGCTACTTCGCGCCTTCGGGCCACTACTCCGAAGCGGGAGGGTATTTCTACGGCCCGCCCGCGCAACCCGACTTCCTCGCCCCGGTCGACAGCCGACCACTTCACGCGCTCCACAGCACGCCCGGCGCGCCCAACGGGCTCTACAAATACAGCGGGAGCCCCACGTTCCCCACGAACACGTTCAACGCCGAGAACTACTGGGTCGACGTCGTGTACTCGCCGAGCGGAGGTCCGATTCCCGTTCCGGGTGCGCCCTCCAGCGTCGTGGCGACCGCCCGGCAGGCGGCGGCCGACGTTTCCTGGAGTGCGCCGAGCACCGGAGGTGCGCCCACGGCGTACGCCGTCACCCCGTTCGTCGGCGGCGTCGCGCAGGCGACGGTGACCGTGTCCGGAAGCCCGCCGGCGACGTCTGTCACTGTCGGCAACCTCACGAACGGAACCAGCTACACGTTCACCGTGACCGCCGCGAACGCGACCGGGAGCAGTGGTCCCTCGGCGCCGTCGAACGCGGTCGTGCCGATGCCGCCACCCGCGCCGGGCGCTCCGACGAATGTCACCGCGACGGCCGGCAGCGGCCTCGCGTCCGTCAGTTGGAGCGCGCCGACCGCCGGCGGTGCACCCGCGTCGTACGCGGTGACGCCGTTCATCGGAACGACCGCACAGCCGCCGACCACCGTCACCGGATCACCACCCTCGACGTCGACCGTGGTGAACGGACTCACGAACGGCACGACATACACGTTCACGGTCGTCGCCTCGAACAGCGTCGGGAGTAGCGCGCCATCGTCGCCGTCCAACACGGTGACGCCATCGCCGACGCCACCCATAGCCGTCGAGCGAACGGTCTCGGCCGACGGCGTCGGCACCGTGTCCACGCCCGCCTTCAGCACGAGCTTGGTTGGCGACCTGGTCGTCGCGTTCGTCAGCGCCGACGGTCCTGCAAGCTCGACCACTGCGACGTCGGTGACGGGCAGCGGCCTGACATGGACGCTCGACCAGCGCGGGAACAGCCAGGCGGGTACGACCGAGGTCTGGCACGCGAACGCCTCGACCGCGCTTACGAACGCGGTGGTGACGGCGACGTCGTCGAGCGGGCTCGACATCTCGATCACCGTCGTGGCGTTCAACGGAGCGTCGGGCATCGGCGCGCACGTGAGCGCGGGGGCCCGGACGGGCGCATCGAGTGCGACCCTCACCACCGCCGGATCCGGTTCGCTCGTGTACGCGGTCGGCAACGACTACGACCGCGCGAGCGCGCGCACGACGGGCGCGGGCGAGTCGATCGTCCACCAGTGGGTCGACACTGTCTCGGGTGACACCTTCTGGGTGCAGTCCGCAAACGCACCGACTGGGAGTCCCGGCTCGAGTGTCACGATGGACGACACCGCGCCGACCGCCGATCGATGGAATCTCACCGCGGTCGAGATCCGACGTCCGCCGGGCGCCACGACTTCTCCACAGTCGATCACCTTCGGTGCACTGGCGAACGCGACGACGGCGCAGTCCCCGGTCGCGGTGTTCGCAACCGCGTCGTCGGGGCTGCCGGTATCGTTCTCTTCACTCACCGCTTCGGTCTGCTCGGTTGCCGGCAGCTCGGTGTCGTTGCTGGGGACGGGCGTCTGCACCATCCAGGCCGATCAGGCCGGCAACGCGAACTTCGATCCCGCTGCGCCCGTACAGCAGAGCTTCTCGGTGGTCTCCGGGCCGGGCGCGCAGACGATCACCTTCTCCCCGATCGCGGATGCCACGCTCGGCCAGTCACCACTCGTCGCGAATGCGACGGCGTCGTCGGGCCTGCCCGTGTCGTTCTCGTCGTTGACAACGTCCGTGTGCACCGTCTCGGGCGCGTCGGTGTCGTTACTCACGCCGGGAACATGCACGATCCAAGCCGATCAGGCGGGGAACGCTTCGTACAACTCCGCCCCATCGGTGCAACAGAGCTTCGCCATCACTGCGACCGCGGGCGGGATCGTGCTCGATCAGACGATGTTCAAGGACGCGAAGGGTGTCGCCACCACTGCCACGTTCAGCACCGCGGCGGCGGGCGAACTGCTCGTCGCGTTCGTGGGTTCCGACGGACCGACGGCCGGTGGCCAGACGATGACCGTCACCGGCGCGGGCCTCACGTGGACACTCGTCAAGCGCACGAACGCGCGGCCCGGTGATGCCGAGATCTGGTGGGCCCGTGCCGGCGGGACGCTCTCCAATGTCTCGGTGACGTCGACGCCGGGCGTGACGGGATTCGATCAGTCGTTGACCGTGGTCGCGTTCCGCGGCGCGTCCGGCATTGGAGTGACCGGAACGGCCAACGCCGCAACCGGCGCGCCGAGCGTCAGCCTCACGACCACGAGGACAAGCTCGTGGGTGTTCGGAGTCGGCAACGACTGGGACCGCGCCGGCGCCCGTACGGTCGGCCCGGGTCAGACGATGGTGCACCAGTGGGTCGACTCGACGTCCGGTGACACCTATTGGACCCAGTCGACATCGGCGCCGACCCCGGCGTCCGGTACGGCCGTCGCGATCTCCGATACGGCTCCGACCGCCGATCGTTGGAACCTGACCTCGGTCGAGGTGCTCGCCTCCTAGATGTACCCCGCCGGGACGCGCCGAACGCGGCGCGTCCTGGTGCACCGCAACTCAATGATCGGTGGAGTGGAGCGGCGGGGTCGGCGCCGCCCAGTCGATCGCGAGATCCCGCATCGGGTCGGGCTCGAACATCTCGTCGTCGTTGAAGTCGTCCCAACAGATGCGCGAGCGGTGCGCCGCGACGGCGGCCAGGGCGATCGGGAGCACCCAGTTGAACACTGTGAATGCTTCGGGGGACCGGAAGGCGAACGCGACGAAATGCGACAGCGCGATGGCGGTGAACGTGGCCGCCCAGATCAGCGTGATCTGCACGTTCACCCGATTGAACGCCGGGTCGTCCCAGCTGCTCGATCGGACGTGCGGGCGCGTGTAGTACTCCAGCGCGGGGGTGAACGCGAGCGAGCCGAACGCGATGAGGGCGAACCCGGCGGCCGAGAGCGCGCGGCCGTTGTCGGCGATGAACCCCGTGTCCGATCCGTGCAAGGCGCCCGCGACGGCGAGGCCCGCGAACCAGACGACTCCGCCCAGCACGATGACGTTGCCGAAACGTCGGCGATCGCGCGAGCTCGTCAAGAGCAGCGTGAGCGCGGTGATCAACGCGCCGATCCCGGCCCACATCGGGCCGCCGGCGCGGGCCCGGTCGACCACTGCGAAGACGATCCACGGTAACAACGCGGCATACGGCTCGTCGCCCATCAGGCTTCCTCCCAACGCGGGACATCGTCCTTGCCTCGGGCACGGTACCCCGGACCCTTCGTCAAACGAAGTGGTGAACCGAAACCGCGTAGTCGGCGCCCGCCGGGAAAGGGTCGGCCGCCCAGGTGGAGTACCGCTCGCGGAGGGCGAGACCGGCGGCGCGGCAGTCGTCATCGTACGTGTCGAGCTCGTAACCGCGTCCGAGTTGGAATCCGGTGACCATCTCGCCCTCGGAGTCGATGTGGTGCGCACACCCCGCGACCAGCGCGCGTTGCGAACCGGGAGCCGCGAACAGGGGGACGTTGCCGGCGAGGAGTACGACGTCGAACACCCGACCGAGGTCGAGGGTGGTCAGGTCGTGTTCGTGCCACTCGATTCCCGGGCCGTTGGCGCGCGCGGTTTCCAGCATCGATCGGTCGACGTCGACCCCGACGACCGCGATGCCCCGGCGCGCAAGCTCGATCGCGACGCGACCGGTCCCGCACCCCGCGTCGAGCACCCTTGTCGGCGAGCGGCCCACCACGAACGTCGCTTCGCCGTGCACGTCGACGCCGCTCGACGCAAGCTCGTCGAATCGTCGTTGGTAGTCGTCGCCGTGCCAGCGCGTCACGGTCTCGAGTGTCGCGCGCCGGTGCCGGTCCTCGTATCCTGGGCCGATGCCGCGCATTCGGGTGGCCGCCGCCCAGCTGAACGTCGTCGTGGGCGACCTGGAAGGCAACGCGGCCGGCATCCTCGAGGCCTACGACGCGGCCGAGGCCGCCGGCTGCGACCTGGTGGTGTTCCCGGAGCTCACGGTCACCGGATACCCGCCCGAAGACCTCCTCCTGCGGCCCGCGTTCGTCGCCCAGGCGGCCGAGACCCTCGACAAGATCGCGGCCCGCACGGCGCGAGCGGCGGCGGTGATCGGGTTCCCGCAAGCCGGTCGTGACCTGCACAACGCGGCCGCCGTCTGTGCCAACGGACGGGTCTTCGGCGTCTACCGCAAGCAGTTGCTACCGAACTACGGCGTCTTCGACGAGCAACGCTATTTCGTCGCACCGCACGAACCGCCCCCGCTTTTCAACATCGCCGGAGTGAAGGTCGGGGTCTCCATCTGCGAGGACGCGTGGAGCCCGGCCGGTCCGATCCTCACCGAGGCCGCCGGTGGCGCGGAGCTGATCGTGAACCTCAACGCGTCACCGTATTACGCGCAGCGGCTCGTCGAGCGCGAGACGATGCTCGCGACGCGTGCGGCCGACGCGTCGGTCCCGATCCTCTATGCCAATCTCGTGGGCGGTCAGGACGAGCTGGTGTTCGACGGCGCGTCGCTCGTCTTCGACGAACAGGGAATGCTGATCGCGCGGGGCCGGCAGTTCGAGACGGATCTCCTCGTCGTCGACATCGACGTAAGGCCTGCATTTCGGAAGCGTCAGCTCGATCCGCGCGGCCGGTTCGAATCGCGCGCGCTGCCGGAGATCAGGGTTTCCGATCCGCACCCGCCCGACGAACGCATCGCACCACGGGTGGAGCCGACGCTTCCTCCCGTGCACGAGGTGTACGCGGCGCTCGTGCTCGGCACGCGTGATTACGTGCGCAAGAACGGCTTCAATGACGTCCTGATCGGCCTGTCCGGCGGTATCGACTCCGCCCTCGTCGCCGCGATCGCGACCGACGCGTTGGGTGCCGAGCACGTCACGGGCGTGCTCATGCCGTCGCGCTACTCGAGCGATCACAGCATCTCCGACGCGGAGGCGCTCGCCCGGAATCTGGCCATCCGGACCTTCACCATCCCGATCGAGCCTGCGCACGAGGCCTTCGAGAAGATGCTGGCGCCCGCGTTCGCGGGTACCGACCCGGGACTTGCCGAAGAGAACGTCCAGGCGCGGATCCGCGGCAACGTGCTGATGACGATGTCGAACAAGTTCGGCTGGATGGTGCTCACCACGGGCAACAAGAGCGAGATGGCGACGGGCTACGCCACGCTCTACGGCGACATGGCGGGAGGCTTCGCCGTCATCAAGGACGTCCCGAAGTCGCTGGTGTACGCCCTCTGCAACGACCTCAACGAACGTTGCGGTCGCGAGGTGATACCGCACACGGTGATCGAGAAGGCCCCGTCGGCGGAGCTCGCGCCGGGACAACTCGACTCCGACTCGCTTCCTCCC
>JAUZEI010000006.1 GCA_030839105.1 Actinomycetota bacterium | reverse complement strand
GCTTCTGGGCCGCGGATCCCGACCTCTTCTACGACGTCAACATCGGCGGGGCACTGAACGTCATTCGCGCAATCGAGAAGGCGGGTTGTGACCGGCTCGTGTACACGAGCACCGTCGGGACGATCGGTGTCGCCGAGAAGGACCGTCTCGCGTCGGAGGACACGCTCGTCCATTTCGAGCATCTGTTCGGGCACTACAAACGTTCGAAGTATCTCGCCGAACACGAGGTGCTGCGCGCGGGCGCGTCGGGCGTACCGGTAGTGCTCGTGCACCCCACGTTCCCCGTCGGCGAACGCGACACCGCGCCGACACCCACGGGCCGCACGATCGTCGAGTTCTTGAACGGCCGCATCCCCGGGTACGTCGATACTGCGCTGAACGTCGTACACGTCGACGACGTCGCGCGTGGGCACGTGCTCGCCGCCCAGCGCGGCGCACTCGGGCGCAGCTACATCCTGGGCGGAGAGAACATGTCCCTGAAGGAGATGCTCTCGACCCTCGCCGACGTGTGCGGGCTGCCCGCGCCCCGCTTGCGGGTCTCGCCCCGCGTCGTGCTGCCGATCGTGCGCACCACCGAGTGGGTCCAGTCGACGCTGATGCATCAGGAGCCGACGCTTCCGTCGGAGCCCGTACGTATGGCAACGACGCGCATGGAGTACGACACCAGTCGGGCGCGCGTCGAGCTCGGCTATACGAACATGCCCGCGCGCACGGCGTTGGCGCGCGCGGCGCGTTGGTTCGTGAATAACGGTTCCGTCAAGCCCTCCCGCGTGGAACGGATCCGCGCCGCGGGCCGGCTCGACGGCGAGAGCGACCTCGCCAGCACCAACGGCACCACGCGTGCATCGCAACCCATCCCACAAGGCACCGAACGATGACCGACCAATCCTTCGATCTGAAGTCTCTCCTCGCCGAACGCGACACCGAAGCCTTCGCGCTCCACGAGCGCTACATGAATCCGCAGATGCCGCGCATCCTGCGGACGATCGGATTCGACGCCGACTACGTGCGCGCCGAAGGTGCGTACCTGTTCGACCGCGACGGTCGGCGCTACCTCGATTTCCTCTCCGGCTTCGGCGTCTTCGCGCTAGGTCGCTGTCACCCCGGCATCGAGCAGGCGCTCCGCGACGCGATGGACCTCGCGCTGCCCAACCTCGTGCAGATGGAGTGCGCGCCGCTTTCGGGCCTGCTCGCCGAGGCGCTCGTGCGCCGAATGCCCGACGACGACTACCGGTGCTTCTTCACGAACAGCGGCGCGGAGTCGGTCGAGACGGCCATCAAGTACGCGCGCTGCGCGACGGGCAAGGGGCGCGTCCTGTTCGCCGACCATGCCTTCCACGGGCTCACGATGGGTGCCCTGTCCTTGAACGGCGCCCACGAGTTCCGTGATCGCTTCGGCGCGCTCTTGCCGGGTTGCCAGAGCGTGCCGTTCGGCGACCTCTTCGCGTTGGAGCGAGAGCTCGTGGCGGGCGATGTCGCTGCGTATGCCGTCGAGCCCATCCAGGGCAAGGGCGTGTTCGTCGCCCCCGACGGATATCTCCGTGCCGCCGCCGACCTGTGTCACCGCCACGGCGCACTCCTCGTGGTCGACGAGGTGCAGACAGGACTCGGGCGGAGCGGAACGTTCTTCGCGTTCGAGCAATCCGACGTCGTGCCCGACATCGTGACCATCGCCAAGGCACTCTCGGGCGGATACGTGCCGGTCGGCGCCGTGATCGCCAAAGGCGACGTCGTCGAGCGGGTCTTCGACAAGATGGACCGCGCCGTCGTGCACAGCTCCACCTTCGGCCAGAACGTGCTCGGCATGACCGCGGGTCTCGCCACACTGCACTTCCTCGACGCGGAATCGATCGTCGAACGCGCCTCCACAGTCGGCACGGCGCTGATGTCCGGGCTCGAGAGCGTCAAGCAGCGTCACGAGCTGGTACACGAAGTGCGCGGGCGCGGCCTGATGATCGGTATCGAGTTCAGCCGGCCCCGATCGATGCGCCTACGGGCACAGTGGACGTTGTTGGAATCGATGCGCACCGGACTGTTCACACAGATGGTGATCGTGCCGCTCTTCCGGGATCACGGCATCCTGAGCCAGGTGGCCGGCGATCACCAGAACGTGCTGAAGATCCTGCCGCCGCTCATCACGACGCACGAGCAGGCAAACGAGTTCGTCGACGCGATCGACGACGTGTTGGGCGAGCTCGAACGTTCACTCGGCCTGCTCTGGGGGGTAGGGAGCTCACTGGCACTCCCGGCCCTCCGCGCCCGCCGCTGAACTTCCGATACTCGAGTCCCCGGATCAAGGACCGTCATGTCACTCGATGAAGACGTCATTCGTCTCGCCAAGGACAAGAACCTCGCCACCGTCGTCACCCTCATGCCCGACGGGCGACCCCAAGCGCTCCCCACATGGATCGATACCGATGGCGAGTACCTGCTCGTCAATACGGCACCGCAACGCCAGCGCGTCAAGAACGTGGAGCGGGACCGGCGCGTCACGGTGTTGATCCAGAGCGCCGACGATGCGTGGGACTGGGCCGAGGTCCGCGGGCATGTCGCCGAGATCGTCGGCGGCCAGGTCGCGCGCGACCACATCGACAGGCTGTCGCAGAAGTACCTCGGTGAGGACTACAGCGACCCGATCGGTCCGGACGGTCGCATCATCTTGCGTATCGCGGCCGACAAGACGAACACGCCCTCTTCCGGCTGAGCTCCGGTACCTTCCGGGAGCGTGGCGCCGTCGAACCCCGATCTCTCCCTCGCCGATTGGGTTGTGCTCGGCATCGTCGCCGAGGCGCCGACACACGGGTGGCCGATCGTGCGGACGTTGCGCGCGGACGGGCCGATCGGTCGGGTGTGGACGGTCCCGCGTCCGATCGTCTACCGCTCGCTGGCCACGCTGACCGAGCGGGGCCACATCGAGGCATGCGGTGAGGCGCCAAGCTCCCGCGGGCCGCAGCGCACCATCCTGCGCGCCACCCGGCGCGGCCGCGCCGCGCTCCGCCGGTGGCTCGACACTCCTGTCGAGCACGTACGCGACATCCGCACGGAGCTGCTCGTGAAGCTCGCGTTGCTCGAACGGTCGGAGCGATCGTCGCATGTGCTCGTCGAGCGCCAGATCGAGCACCTCGCCCCCGTCGTCCGCGCGGTGTCGACCCAACCCGACGGCGCCGGCTTCGATCTCGTGCTCGGCCGGTGGCGTCGAGAGCAGGCGCTCGCGGTCGACCGGTTCCTGCACTCGCTTCTCGAAGACGACCGTCCGTAGTCTGATGCTGACTATGGCCGGCGACCGCATCCATCCCGCTTGACCGGCACTCCAACCCGCGGCTCCGCTCGACGCGTTCCGCGCGACCGTGTTCCGCCCGTCATCGCGGTCGGCGCGACCCTGGCGGCATTGATCTTCGTCGTCCCGCTGCTGGGCCTGCTGTGGCGCGCGCCGTGGTCGTCGACGTGGTCGACCGTCTCGAGTCACGACGCGCGCACCGCGCTCCGGCTCTCCCTGACGACCTCGATCGCATCCACGGCGATCGCGATCGTGCTCGGCGTCCCTCTCGCGTGGGTGCAGGCACATGTCGAGTATCCGGGACGGAGGATCGTGCGCGCGATGACGCTGCTCCCGATGGTGCTCCCGCCGGTGGTCGGCGGCATCGCACTCTTGCTCGCGCTGGGAAAGCGGGGACTGGTCGGCCAGTATCTCGATCACGCCGGCGTGCACCTCCCGTTCCACGTCGGCGGCGCGATCCTGGCGGAGACGTTCGTGGCGATGCCGTTCCTCGTGCTCACCGTGGAAGCCGCCTTCCGCTCCGCCGACCCGCGGTACGAGGACGCGGCTCGCACCCTAGGCGCGTCGCGCCTGCACGTGTTCCGGCGCGTCACGCTGCCGATGATCCGGCCGTCACTACTGGCGGGCGCAGTGCTGTGTTGGGCGCGCGCCCTCGGCGAGTTCGGCGCGACGATCACCTTCGCGGGGAACACGCAGGGCAAGACCCAGACGCTGCCCTTGTTCGTCTACATCAAGCTCGAAGCCGGCAGCACCGACGCCGCCATCGTGTTGAGCCTCGTGTTGCTCGCGATCTCGCTCGCGGTTCTCGTGAGCCTGCGCGACCGCTGGCTGTCGGCGCTGTGAGCGTCGAGGCGCGGATTCACGGGACGCGCGGCACGTTCTCGCTCACGGCCGACTTGTCCGTCGGCGACGGCGAGATCCTCGCGGTGCTCGGCCCGAACGGTGCCGGCAAGACCACGCTCCTGCGCGCGCTCGCCGGGCTCCTTCCGATCGACGAGGGCCGCATCTCGATCGACGGAACGGTGGTCGACGATCCCGCGGCCGACGTCTTCGTCCCGCCCGAACGGCGACCGGTCGGCGTCGTGTTCCAGGACTATCTGCTGTTCGAGCACCTGAGCGCGCTCGACAACGTCGCCTTCGGCTTGCGCGAGCAGGGAGTGCGGCGCGCCGACGCCCGGAACCGGGCGTACCAACTCCTGGCCGAGGTCGGCGCGCAGGAGTGGTCGGATGTCCGCCCGAACGCGATGTCGGGCGGTCAGGCCCAACGCGTCGCCCTCGCCCGCGCGCTGGCGACCGAGCCTCGCCTGCTCCT
>JAUZEI010000001.1 GCA_030839105.1 Actinomycetota bacterium | reverse complement strand
ACGTCGTCGAGCGCGGCTTCGACCTCGTCCATCAAATAGAACGGCGACGGACGCGCCCGGAACACCGAGAACAGGTACGCCAGCGCGCACAGGGAACGTTCACCGCCGGAGAGCAGCGAGAGCCGGCGCACCGTTTTTCCCGACGGCCGCGCTTCCATCTCGATGCCGCTGTTCAACAGGTCGTCGGGTTGCGTCAGCACCAGGCGCCCCGAGCCGCCCGGGAACAACATTGAGAACAGTTCCGAGAAGTTGCGCGCGACGTCGGTGAAGGCCGAGTCGAAGACCCGCACGATCTCCTCGTCGACGGCCTTGATGACCCGGGCCAGCTCGCGTCGCGTGTTCCGTACGTCGTCGAGCTGTTTCTGCAGGAACTCGTGCCGTTCGAGCAACGCTTCGGATTCGGTGAGTGCGAGCGGGTTGACCGGTCCCATGAGGCGCAGCTCGCGCTCCAACTCGCGCGCGCGTCCCGGCAGGGTGTTGCCGTCGGGAACCTCCGGAACCGCTGCTGCGATCGCGGCGTCGGGCTCGCAGTCGAAATCGCGCCGGACCTGCTCGACCGCCTGCTCCAAGCGCAGCCGGATCTCGGCCTCCTCGACCTCGAGCTTGCTCGCGAGCTCACGCAGCTCCGTCAGCTGCTTCTCGGCCGCGGCGCGCCGGGCGCGCAATCCGTCGAGACGTCGTCCGGCCGCGCGCGCCGCCTCCGACTGCAGACGGCGCCGGGCGCGGAGGCGCTCGGCCAGGGCCTCGATCTCGCCGGCGCGCGCCCCGAGCCGCGCCGCGACTTCGGCGACGGCCGCGCGGCGACCTTCGAGCGCCACCCGGCGGGCCCGGGCCGCGGCCTCTTCGTCGGGCCGTACGGCGAGGCGCGCCTCGACTTCACCGAGGCGCGCGGTCAGCACCGCGCGCCGCTCTTCGACCGCGGCGCCGCGCAATTCGTAGTCGCGCCGCAGTGCCGCGGCCTGCGACCGGAGGTGCTCCATCTCGGCGCGGCGGGTGCGGGCCTCGTCGCGTTGTTGTCGGGCTGCGGCAACCCGGGCGCGGGCGTCCGACTCCGCCTCCGGCCCCATCGACGCGGCGGCCAGCGCGAGCTCGTCGGCGCGCGCCGAGAGCGGGTTCCGGCGGGCATCGAGTGTGGCGGCGCCGACTTCGACCTCGCGCCGGAGCTGCGCGGCGTGGGCAGTGAGGCGCTCGAGCTCGACGCGCCGCCGCCGTTCCTCCTCTGTCGCCCGCAGCTCGGCGCGCCGCGCGGCCGCGAGGCGCTGGCGGGCGACTTCGACCTCGGCCTCGGCGAGATCGCGCGCGACCTCGGCCGCGTCGGCCTCCGCGGTGGCGTCGGCGAGCGCCGCCGGGGTGACGATCGACGATCCCGACGGGCCGGCCCGCCATGCCGACGGGCCTCCGAAGCGGTCGCCGTCGCGGGTCACCGCGACGAGACCGGGATTCGCGAGCGCGACGTCGAGTGCGTGCTCCCACGCCCCGTCGACGAGAACGAACTGCGCGAAGAGGCGAGCCAGAACCGCATCGAGTCCGGGGCGCAAGCCCCGCACGGACGCGCCGAGCGGATGACTTCCCGCGGGCGCGAACGAGATCTGCATCCCCGACGTGCGCCCTTCGGCGACCAGCAGCAGCGCTTGACGGTCGCCGCGCTTCAGGCGTTCCACTGCGGCGCGTGCGGCGTCATCGCCCTCGACGACAACGGCCTTCAGCGCATCACCGAGCGCCGCCGCAACCGCGATCTCACATCCCTCGTCGATCTCCAGGAGGTCGACGAGCGGACCGAGCACGCCGTCGAGATCGGCGATCTCTTCACCGCCCGCGGCGGCGTGGACTTCGTCGAGCGCGAGCGCGAGCATCTCGGCCCGGGCGCGCCAGCGCGACGCGTCACTGTCGGCGCGCCGGTGCTCGGCGTCGGCGTCTCGCAGGGCGTCCTCGGCCCCGCGCAGCTCCCGCGCCTCGTCGGTCAGGTCGGGCGAAACGCCGACGTGCGTCTCGATTTCGAGTCGGGCGCGTTCGGCTTGGGCGCGCGCCGCGTCGGCCTCGCGGATACGCGGCTCGAGGGCGACGTGCTCGGCCTCTACGCGGGCGAGCTCGCCGCGAACGCGTTCCAGCTCGCTGCCGACCGACCCGGCCCGGGAGGTCAGCTGGTCGAGTTCCTGGGCCGCCCGTTGGAACTCACCTTCCGCGACCGAGATCGACACGACGCCGAGCGACTCGACCTTGGCCTCCGCGCCCTCGACCTCGAGGCGCGTCGGCGCGAGCGAATCGAAGTCGGCGTCGACCGCCGCGAGCTGCCCACGTACGTGCGCGGCTTCCGCCACCAACGATTCGACGACACCTTCGTCGGCGACGGAGGCCAGCTCCCGGTCGAGACCTCGACCCCGCTCACTCACGAGGTTCACGAGCCCGCGGCCCCGTTCGCGCAACGCTTCGGTACGGGCCAGCACGTCGGCCACGTCGTCGTCACCCGGAACTGCCAGCGCGTGCTCCGCGTCGAGCACTTCCGCGTCGAGCGCGCGCAGCTGCACCCGCACGTCCTGCTCGCGTTCCGCGAGGTCGCGACGAGACTCGACGCGCTTGCGCTCACGACCGCGCAGCTGCTCGATGTCGCGACCGGCGAGGTGCAAGCGGATGGCGCGCACCTCGTCGACGAGCCCGTCGTGGCGGCGCGCCGCGTCGGCCTGGCGTTCGAGGGGCCGTAACTGCCGCCGCACCTCCCGCAACAGGTCGGTGAGCCGCATGAGGTTGCCCTCGGTGGCCTCGAGTCGCCGCTCCGCCTTCTCCTTGCGCTTGCGGAACTTGAGGACGCCCGCCGCCTCCTCGATGATCGCCCGCCGGTCCTCGGGGCGCGAGTTCAACACCGCGTCGAGTTGACCCTGGCCGACGATCACGTGCTGTTGGCGGCCGATGCCCGTGTCGGAGAGGAGGTCCTGGATGTCGAGCAGCCGACACGGCACGCCGTTCATCAGGTACTCGGACTCGCCGGTCCGGAAAAGCATCCGGGTGATCGTCACCTCGGTGAATTCGATCGGGAGGAGGTGGGCCGTGTTGTCGATCGTCAGCGAGACCTCGGCGCGGCCGAGTGCGGGACGATCGGCGGTGCCGGCAAAGATGACGTCGTCCATCTTGGTGCCGCGCAACGCCCGCGCGCCCTGCGCGCCGAGCACCCACGCGACGGAGTCGACGATGTTCGACTTGCCCGAACCGTTCGGCCCGACGACCACGCAGACGCCGGGCTCGAACTCGAGCGTGGTCTTGTCCGCGAAGGACTTGAAGCCCTTCAACGTCAACGACTTGAGGAACAAGAAGGCCCCCTCTCCGGCGCCGATGGTAGGGGTCGCGTCCCGAGCGGCCGCGGATCTGACGTTGCGCGCCTGATCACCTCCGGTCCCGGGCACGCGCCACCTACAGGATGCGGAACCTCCGGTCGCCGACCGCCGGAATTTCGGCCACCGCCGCGGTGTCGACTCGGGCCCCGGCCGGTCCCGACCGGCACCACGCGACCACCCGGTCGACCGCGGCCCGAGGACCCTCGAACTCCGCTTCGACCGCGCCGTCGCCGCGGTTGCGGACCCACCCGCCGACCCCTTGGGTGCGCGCCTGCTCTCGACAGGAGTCGCGGAAGAACACGCCTTGCACGCGACCGGTGACCACGACCCGAACCCGCACCGGCCCGTCGTCCGTTGGCCCCGCCACCGGCGTCAGACCTGGCATGCCTCGCAGTAGAACGTCGACCGGTTGGCGAACCGCGCGCGGTGCACGATGCGACGGCAACGCGGGCAGGCCTGGCCCTCGCGGTCGTAGACCTGGTGATGATGCTGATAGTCGCCCGGACGGCCGAACAGGTCGACGTACTG
>JAUZEI010000655.1 GCA_030839105.1 Actinomycetota bacterium | reverse complement strand
GCGCGCGCTGGGCGTCGACCTCGGGGAACGACGCATCGGGCTCGCACTCTCCGACCCGTCCCGCACCGTCGCCTCACCGCACGACGTTCTCCGGCGCAGCGGCGATCCGGCCGCCGATCGCAGAGTCATCGTCGCGCTCGCACTCGACGTCGGCGCGGGCGTGATCGTCGTGGGCCTACCACTGTCGCTGTCGGGCAAGAGCGGCCCGGCCGCGCGCGCCGCGCGCGCCGAGGTCGAAGCCATACGCGCCATCGCGGGCGACATCGAGGTCGTGCTGCACGACGAGCGGTTGACGACGGTGACGGCCGAACGCGCGCTGATCGAAGGAGGGGTGCGGCGAGACGCGCGCCGGCAGGTGATCGACAAGGTCGCCGCCGCCGTGATGCTGCAGTCGTGGCTCGAACGGGCGCACCCGTGACCATCGGTCGCCGGCACCGCACCTGGCTCGTGCTCTTCGGGCTCGTGGTCGTCCCCCTCATCACCCTTGCGATCGCCGTGGGCTGGTTCGCGTGGCAGCTGAACCCGCCCGGAGGTTCCGGCGCCGCGGTAGAGGTCCAGATCGCGCGTGGATGCGGGATCCCGTGCATCGGCGACGAGCTTTCCAACCGCGGCGTGATCGGTCCGTCCTGGGTCTTCAACGTGTATTCGCGGTTGCACGGCGACTCCAACTTCAAGGCCGGCACGTACGAGCTCAAGAAGAACATGGGCGTCAGCTCGGCGGTCAAGTCACTCAAGGCCGGCCCGCACATCGCGTACGTGCAACTCACTATCCCGCCTGGCTTCTGGTTGAAGCAGATCTCGGCGCGCGTCGGCAAGCTGCCCGGGTTGAAAGTCGATTCGTTCACCGAAGCGACGCAGAACAATGCCGTGCGCTCCGCGTTCGAACCCGCGAGCCTCAACAATCTCGAGGGCCTCCTGTGGCCCGACACGTACAACATCTCGGCCGAAGAAGACGAGATCCTCGTGCTGTCGACGCTGGTGCAGCAGTTCGACAAGCGGGCCGTCCAGCTGGGCCTCGCCAACGCGAACGTCCGCGGGTTCGGCGCGTACGACATCATCAAGATCGCGTCACTCGTCGAGGCGGAAGCGAAGATCGACGCCGACCGCCCGCTCATCGCGTCGGTGATCTATAACCGGCTCGCGCAGGGGATGCCCCTGCAAATCGACGCGACGCTCATCTACGCGCGGGGCGATCCCCGAAAGCGTTCCCTGTCGAACAAGGACAAGCTCATTTCGTCGCCGTACAACACGTACGCGCACACGGGCTTGCCGCCGACCCCGATCGCGGCAGTGAGCGCGGCATCCATGAAGGCGGCGCTCGCGCCGGCGACCTCGCCGTACCTCTACTACGTCGTCATCGACAAGCGGGGCCACACCGCGTTCGCGACGACGCTGCAGGAACAGAACGCGAACATCGCCTTGGCGAAACGGAACGGCGCGTTTTGACGATCTCGGCCGCGACGCGCGTTGCGGGCGTGATCGGCGATCCCGTCCGGCACTCGTTGTCGCCGGTGCTGCACAACGTCGCGTACAGAGAACTCGGTCTCGACTGGGTGTACGTCGCGTTCGAGGTGCCCGACGGCGGGGCCCGCGGTGCGCTGGAGGCCATGCGGCTTCTCGACCTCGTCGGCCTGTCGGTCACGATGCCGCACAAGACGGCCTGCGCCGGCGCCTGCGACGAGCTCTCCGCTACCGCGGCCGCGTTGCGAAGCGTGAACACGGTGTCGGTCGGGGAGCACAGCCGGCTCGTCGGCGACTCGACCGACGGTGAGGGCTTTCTGCGCTCTCTGCGCGACGCCGGCCACGACCCCGCCGGCACGGCGGTCGCCCTGCTCGGGGCGGGCGGCGCGGCGCGCGCCGTGGCCCGGGCGTTGGGCGAGGAGGGCGCCCGGGTGCTCGTCTGCGCCCGCAAGCCCGATGCCGCGGAACAGGCCGCGCGCCTCGCGGGCGGTGCCACCGTTCCGTGGGAGGAGCGCGCCGAGGCCGTCGCGGCGGCGGAGCTGGTCGTCAATGCCACGCCCATCGGGATGGTTTCGGACTCCGACGCCGTCGACCTCCCCTTCCCAC
Source organism: Actinomycetota bacterium (assembly GCA_030839105.1). Classification (GTDB taxonomy): domain Bacteria; phylum Actinomycetota; class Acidimicrobiia; order IMCC26256; family PALSA-610; genus PALSA-610. Next base: position 1,245 of record JAUZEI010000655.1, on the reverse strand, counting down.
TCGAAGCGCTCCACGCGGGCCAGGTGCTCGCCGACCTCGTGTACCACCCGATCGAAACGCCCCTGCTGCGCGGCGCCCGGGGGCAGGGCGCGGCCGTGGTGGACGGGCTCGGCATGCTCGTGCACCAGGCTGCACTCCAGGTCGAGCAGTGGACGGGCCGGGGCGCTCCCGTCGCGATCATGCGGGCCGCCGCCGAGCTCGCACTCGGGCTTCAGACCTGAGTTCGCCGACCTGAATCCGCGGCGGCCGGCGGGCCCGGCACCCTCGGGATCGGCGGCGCGCTCAAGCCGCGCGGCCCTCCCGGTCGATGCACGGAGAGATTCGTGTCGATGGGGGAAGTCGTGCTTCAAGGAACACTCGAAACGCTCGCACTGCCGGAACTGCTCGGTCTGCTCGCGCAGTCCCGCAAGACGGGAGCGCTCTGGCTCGATGCGGCGAACTCGTCCGCCGTCCTCTACATCGTCGAAGGCCGCTGCTGCGCGGCCGAGTCGAGCGACGCCGGCGAGACCCTCGACGACGCGTCCGCGCTGCTCGCCCGCGTCATCGACATCTGCTTTGCGGTCGAACGGGCCGACGACGGCACGTTCCGCTTCGGTCCCGAGGACCCGCCGTGGGCCTGCGAGGAGACCGTCGACCTCGAGGTCGCGATCGACGAGCTGGCCAGGCTCGTCGAGGAGTGGCGCGACATCCAGGCAGTGATCCCATCGCTCGACTGCCGGATCCGTCTCGCCGACGAGCTCGGCGTGGAGGAGCTGGTCGTCGACCGGGAGCGCTGGCAGCTCATCGTCGCGTTGGACGGCCGCCGGAGTGTGCGTGATCTCGTCCGCAAGACGAACCGCCCCGTGCTCGAGGTGTGCCACGCGATCCTGGCGCTTGTCGACTCCGGCGCCGTCAACGTGGGGCCGCCGCCGGCTCCGCCCGCGACGGCGCGTACGAACGGCAAGGGTGCGCGCGGGCGCGGTGCGGAAGCGGCCGTCGAACCCGAGGCGCCCTACGGTCCCGGTGTGGAGTCGCCCCATCCCGGCCCGAACGGAAGTGCTCCGGAGAACGGCGACCGCGACATCGATCCCGCCGAAAAGGGCCGCTACCTCCGCGCCTTCTCCGGTCTCCGCGACGTCTGATCCCAAAACGTTGCAATCTGTTCGCAACAAAATGGACCGCTCCACGTCCGTTCCGTTGCTATCTGTTTGCAACATGCCGGACCCGGTCGCGGCGACGCCGTTGCGAACCTTGGGCGCCTCGGCG
>JAUZEI010000652.1 GCA_030839105.1 Actinomycetota bacterium | reverse complement strand
ACGCGCCCGTCGGTCAGGGGGTATCTGTGTTCGACGCCGCGGGCGTCGACGGCTGTTCGGGGATGCCGAAGACGTGTCGTCCGCTGTGGAGCGTCGCCGGCTCGTCGCCCGCCGTCGCGAACGGCGTCCTCTATGTGTCGCGTCTCGGCCCGACGTTCGAGGTGCGCGCCTATGACGCGGCGGGAGTCGTCAAGTGCACGGGCAGCCCCAAGACGTGCGCGCCCCTCTGGGTCGGCGACACGGGCATCCATCCCGACGTGATCCCCGTCGCGACCGCGCCGACCATTTCGAACGATGTCGTCTGGATCGGCATGAACAACGGCGACGAGCTCTCGAACGGTGGCGCGCTCGTAGGATTCGACGCGACCGGAACGAGCAGGTGCTCGGGGACGCCGAAGATCTGTAGGCCGACATGGCGGGCGGCGACCGATGGCGGCGTCGTGTATCCGTCCGCGGTCGCCCAACATGTCGTGTATGCCCTCCAGTTCTTCCACAGCGGCGAAGTCCAGGTCACGACCCGCTACACGCTGAGTGCATTCGACTTCGCCGCGTGCCACACGACGAGTGCCACGTGTTCGCCGTTGTGGAAAGTGATGCTCGCGGCCCGGCCGGAAGGGCTCGCCATCGCCAATGGCCTCGTATACGTGAGCACCGGCTCCGATCAACGGATTGCGGCCTACGACGCCACCGGCGTCAACGGTTGCTCGGGTACGCCGCGAGTCTGCGCTCCGTCCTGGAGCACGACACTGAGTGGGTCGCCGACGTCTCCCATAGTCGCGAACGGGGTCGTGTTCGTCGGCACGCGAGTCGACAACGTCCTCCACGCGCTCAAGCTTCCCTAGTCCGGTGTCCCCGAGCCGGCCGCGTCCGCCGCATACACGATGTCCGGCGCGGTACGACGCCGATGTGACCGATGACACAGTGACGATTCACAGCGGCCGTCGTAATCTCGCGCCGTGGGCAACGCGATCGGCGTCGATCGAGACCGGCTGATCTGGCGACTGACCGCGATCTGCACGGTCGCGAACATCGCGGGCTCGGTCTTCGTATTCGCGTATCTCGTAGGAATCGCGCCGAGTGAGCGGGCACAGCACGGCTCCGGACCCGACGCCGTCGCGTTTGCAGTCTTCGCCGCGTGCGCCTTTTCGTTAGAGGCGTGGTGGTCGAGTGTGAGCTGGCAACGGGCGTTGGGTTGGCTCGCTCTCGATCGAATGCCCACCACCGATGAGCGAGATGCCACGTTGCGACTCCCACTGCGCGAGGCGGCCCGCTCCAGCGTCGCGTGGCTCGTCGCATCGGTGTTGTTCGGTGTGTTCGCAGTCGTCGTCGACGGCGTCGGCGCACAAGGCATCCGAATCGCGTTGACGATCCTCGACGGTGGACTGGTCACATGCGCCGTGCTCTTCTTGCTGTTCGAACGCGCGCTGCGGCCCGTGTTCGCGTACGCGCTGGCCGGGGAGTCTCCGCGAGATGGCGTGAGCATCGGAGTCCGGCCCCGCCTTCTGCTGACGTGGGCGCTCGGCTCCGCGGTGCCGCTGTTGGGACTCGCCGCACTTCCCTACGCCGCCGCGCATGCGACCGTGCACCGTGAGATCGGGGGCGCGGTAGTTGCGCTCTCGATCGGCGGCCTCGTGGTCGGCTGGCTGATGACAGTCGTGACCGCACGGTCGGTCTCCGATCCCTTGGCCGAACTGCGGGAGGCCATGGCCCGGATCGGTGAAGGACAGCTCGACGTGTCGGTCGCGGTCGACGACGGCGGCGAGGTCGGTCTGCTGCAACACGGTGTCAACGAGATGGTCGCGGGACTACGCGAACGGCGTCGGCTCGCCGACCTGTTCGGCCGCCACGTCGGTAGCGAGGTGGCGCGGCTCGCGCTCGCGCAAGGCAGCGGGTTGAACAGCGAGCAGCGCTCCGCGACCGCAATGTTCGTCGACCTCGTCGGGTCGACGGCCCTCGCCGAGGTGCTGTCGCCGTACCAGGTCGTCGAGACTCTCAACGCCTTCTTCCACGCGGTGACGACCGAGGTGGGAGCGGAGGGCGGCTGGGTGAACAAGTTCCAAGGCGACGGAGCGCTGTGCATCTTCGGCGCACCCGCCGTCCAACCCGATCACGCGGCGCGCGCGCTGCGGGCGGCGCGGGCGCTGCACGCCCGGTTGGGACAACTGGCCGCTGTGCACCCGGGAGTCGACGGCGCGATCGGAATCTCGTCCGGCACGGTCGTCGCGGGCAACGTCGGGACCGAGGAACGGTATGAGTACACGATCATCGGTGGCCCCGTGAACGAGGCGGCCCGCCTGACCGACGTTGCCAAGGGACGCCCCGGGCGCGTCGTCGCCTCCGTCGCCAGCGTGCAACGCGCGGGCGAAGAAACGTCGCGCTGGACATCGCTCGGAACCGTTGCCTTGCGCGGTCTCTCGGCACCGACCGGCATCTATGAACCGTTGCCCGTCGAGCAAGCAGTTCAATAGCGCCGAGTCGTACTCCGACGACCGGACGAGTGAGTCGTGGGCGTATCGACAAAGCGCCGAGGCCAACGGCATCCTCGCCTCGTACTCGCCGGCGAACTTGATGCTCGCCTCGGGCGAGAGCTTGCGCACCAGGCCGAGCGCGGCCCGGTTGTCGGGGAGGATGCGTGCGACGAATGTGTCGAATGCGCGGTCTCGGGCGACGACTGCGAGTCGGCGCAGCAGCGACGCGCCGACTCCCCGGCCCTGCCAGGCGTCCTCGACGGTGACCGCGATCTCGGCATCACGCGTCGGGGGGCGGTCGGCTTTGCGCAGACCGTCGTAGCGCGCCACGCCGATGATCTCGTCGCCGTCGAGCGCGACGAGCGCTTCGCGACGGCGATGATCGACATCGGCCAGCCGCAACAACGCCCCCGACGGGAGCCGCCGGATCGGCGCGAAGAACCGGACCTACTGCAGGGAGCGCGGCACCTCGGCCCACAGGTCGGTCGTGCCGTCGGCGTTCCGGCGCTCACCGAACGCGAGCGTCAGACCGCGCAACACCCGCTCACGAAGATCGAACGGGGCGTCCCGCAGGTCGACATTGCTGATCCCGCACAGCCGGACACTGTGGAGGCGCGCGAACGACTCGATTCGCACGAGCATCGGCGACTGGACGTCGGAGTCGTAGGCCGCACCCAGGAGCTCGGCGACGACGAGCTCGAGGGTCCACACGTCGTGCGCGTCGAGCCCGCGATCGTGGAGCTCTCCACGAAGTCGGTGACGGGTCGCCGGCAGCTGGCGAAACGATCGGACCTGAAGCTGCAACTGCGGCATTCCCGACCGCCTGTACCCCACCCGTCGTCGTCGCCAACGCTCGTAAGGCAACCGATCCGCCGGTCGACGTTTGCGCGCTTGCGCCGCGACCCGGCTCGGCGCTTGTACGCAGCAGCGACGCGTGTGAAGCTGCGGTTACCGGTCAGTACGGCCGCGGACCCGGGG
>JAUZEI010000523.1 GCA_030839105.1 Actinomycetota bacterium | reverse complement strand
CGCGGACGCCCGCGAACAACAGCCTCACGACTCGCGCAGTTCCTCGCGCCGGTGTCCGACCGCGACCTGCGCGAGCGCGTCGAGGTCGAGCTGGTCCGCGGTTGCCGCGGCGATCCGCACCTTGGTGACGGCGCGCAGCGTCGCCGTACGGGTGCCGCCTTCGAGCACTGCGCGTTCACCGACGATCGCGCCCGGTCCGAGCTCGGCGAGCGGCTCGCCGTCGACCTCCATGACGAGCACGCCGTCGAGGAGGAGAAACACCTCGTCGCCCGGCCTGCCCTGCTCGGTCAGCAAGGTCCCTTCCTTCAGCGTGCTGATCGTCGGCTTCTCACCGCCGCGCATGATCTTGGTCGCGAGATCGCGTTCGAGCGCGGTCTCCACCGCGGTGACGAATGTTGACGAATTCTCGTTGCCCCAAGGCGAGTGCTTGCCGAACGCGCGCCGGTACCACTGCTTGAAGTCGGCGAGGCCGGCCTTGGCGACGAGCTCGCCCTGGGCGTCGTAGACCCAGTGGCGCGGGAAGACGCTCGCGCCGAGCATCTCGTACTCGGAACGTCCGTCGGTGTGGAACGTCAGCGCGAGCGTGCTCCACACGAGCGGGGCGCGTAGCTGCACGAACGGCGGGTGATTGACGCGTCGAGGCGCGGGAAGCGCGGTACGGCCGCCGACGGTCTGCACGAACCGCACCCAGTCGTCGCCCCACTCGGGCGTATGGCGGATGTCGGGCATCGACGGAGCCGCGAACGTCGCGGCGCGGGCCGCGACCCGGACCGTGGTCGCACCCATCATCCCGCCGCTCTCCGGGCCATACCCGGCGCCCACGATCTCTCCGCCGTCGATGTCGACCCACGCCGAGAGCCGGTTCGCGAACCGGAAGCGGTCGGTGCGCTGCAACTCGGTCAGGTCGTCGATTGTGTCGGGCGGTGGGTCGTCGTAGTGCGCGACGCCCGACTCGAACATCGCGCGGTTGAGCCCAATGACCGCCTCCGACGGGATCCACGAAAGCGACGTGACGGACGACTCCACCCGCATGACATCCTCCTCGACCGGCTCCTCGACGACTTCTCGAGCACCCTCCCGGCAACGTAACGAATATGCCCCGTCGATTGGAATGAGGCCGCCCGGTGTTGTCGCGGGGATGCCAGCACTCCTGCAACATGAGGGCGCCCTCCCTTGTCGTGGCCGTGTCATTCGGATCGAATGGTGTTCGTGACCGACGACCCGGTGATCACGGTGTTCCTCGCCGACGACTCGTTGCTCGTCCGCGAAGGGGTGCGCGCCCTGCTCAACCTGCAGCCTGACATCGAGGTCGTCGGCGTCGCCGAAGACTTCGACGGTGTCCTGAGCGGCACGGATCTCACCACTCCCAACGTCTTGGTCACCGACATCCGGATGCCTCCGAGCTTTCAGAACGAAGGCATCGAGGCGGCGCGGCTCGTCCGTCTGAAGTATCCCGGGATCGGTGTGGTCGTCCTGTCGCAGTACGACGAGCCGGAGTACGCCATCGCGCTACTGGCCGACGGTGTCTCGGGCTACGCGTACCTGTTGAAGGACCGCGTCGGCGACGGTGACCAGCTCGTCCGGGCCGTCCACGAGGTCGCAACCGGCGGGAGCATGCTCGATCCCGCGATCGTCAACGCGATGGTCTCGCCGGTGCGTGCCGACGGTGATCTCTCGGCGGACGAGGATCAGCTGTTGCAATGGATCGCCGAGGGCCGTCCGCTCAAGGCGATCGCATCGTCGGCTCAGATCCCCGTGGAAGCGGTGAACGACGCGATCGAGTCGCTCTTCCTGAAGCTTGCCAAAGAGGCGAGCGCGGGGCAGGAGAGCGCGCTGCGCCGGCTCCGGTTGTTGCAGAAGGCCATCGTCGACCGCGAGGAGCAGGGCGAATCGCTCAGCCGTCTGCTGCCCGGCGGCATTGCGGACAAGCTCCGGCGCGACGGTCACAGCATGGGCGAGACGGAGCGGCTCGAGGTGACCGTGCTCATGTCGGACGTGCGCGGTTACTCGGCCATTGCCGAATACAGCGATCCGACCGCGCTGGCCGCGCAGCTGAACGAGCATCGAGCCGCGATGAACCATGCGGTGCTCGACAACGGCGGAACGGTCATGCAGTACGTCGGAGACGCGGTGATGGCGGTCTTCGGTGCGCCGTATCCGAGCGACGATCACGCCGACCTCGCGCTGGCCGCGGCCTCGATGATGCACGCGAACCAGCGCGCCCTCGACGAGCAGTGGGAAGCGCGATCGCTGCAGCCGTTCGGCCTGGGGATCGGACTGTCGACCGGCGAGGTCGCGGCCGCGCTCTTGGGTTCCGAAGAGCGACTCGAGTACACGCTCGTCGGTGACACCGTGAATCTCGCGCAGCGCCTGCAGGACTGGGCGCGCCCGGCCGGTACGACGGTACTGTCCGACGCGACCGTCGCCGCGCTGACGAATCCGCCGCCGCTCGAACGGCTCGAGGCACAGAAGGTCAAGGGAAGGGAGACGCCGGTGCTCGCTTTCCGGCTCTCGCGCGAAGCGGCCGTGTCGGCGGCCGGAACCGAAGGAGTAACACAGTGACAGCGGGGACATCGGCGACAGTCGGTACGTCAGGGACAGCGGCGACAGGGCAATACGTGTGCCGGGTGATCGGCGTGCGCAAGACGTTCGAAGCGGAGCTCGCGCCGGTGCGCGCGGTGCGGGGTGTCGATCTCGACATCGCGGCCGGGGAGTTCGTCGCGATCATGGGGCCGTCGGGGTGCGGGAAGTCGACGTTGCTCAACCTCATCGCCGGCCTCGAGGTCGCCGACGACGGCGAGATCAGCATTGCCGACGAGGCGATCACCGGGAAGAGTGAGGACGACCTGGCGCGCATGCGCCGCCGCCACATCGGCGTGGTGTTCCAGTTCTTCAACCTGCTCGAAGGAATGAGCGTGTTGGAGAACGTCGTGCTTCCGGCGGTGATCGCGGGTACGAAGCGCAAGCCCGCCGAGACCCGGGCGCGCGACCTGCTCGACCTGCTCGGTCTCGCCGACAAGGCGAAGGATTCACCCGGGCTGCTCTCGGGTGGTCAACGGCAACGGCTCGCGATCGCACGCGCGCTTGCGAACGAGCCGACGCTGCTCTTGGCCGACGAGCCGACCGGTGCGCTCGACAGCGAGGGTGGGCACGAGGTGCTCGAGCTGTTCAAGCGGTTGCACTCCGACGGCCAGACCATCGTCATGGTGACGCACAACGAAGAGGTCGCGGCGGCAGCCGATCGCATCGTCCGCATGCGCGATGGCCGGATCGAAT
>JAUZEI010000500.1 GCA_030839105.1 Actinomycetota bacterium | reverse complement strand
ATCCCCACGGCGCGGACGCCGATCCCGAGAATGTCGAACCCGCACCGCAGGTCGACGAGAACCTCGGAGGGACGTGATCCGTGGGTGAATATGCCGCGTCCGAAGGGCAGCTCGACGCGACCGGGATGCGCGTCGCGATCGTGGTTGCGCGTTTCAATCACGACATCACCGCCGAACTGCTCGACGGCGCCGAACGCATTCTGCACAAGCAGGGCGCGGCCGACGTCCGGGTGCTGTGGGTGCCGGGCGCGTACGAAGCGCCGTTGGTGGCCAAGCGCCTCGCGGCATCCGGTTCGGTCGACGCGGTCATCTGTCTCGGCGCGGTGATCCGGGGCGAGACCGCACACTTCGAATACGTCGCGGGGGAGACGGCCGCGGGTATCACGCGCGCCGCGCTCGACACCGGGATCCCCGTCATCTTCGGCGTGCTCACGGTCGACGACCGCGAGCAGGCGCGCGATCGACTCGGGGGCAAGGAAGGACACAAGGGCGAGGAGGCCGCATTCACGGCGATCGAGATGGTGTCGCTGCTGCGCGAGTTGCCGTGACGCGTTACGACGTGATCGGGCGGACGTATGCATCGACCCGCCGCGCCGACCCGCGTATCGCGGCGCAGATCACCGCCGCGCTCGGAGACGCGCGCCGCGTCGTGAACGTCGGCGCGGGAACCGGCAGCTACGAGCCCGCGGACCGTACCGTCGTCGGGGGCGATCCGTCACTCACGATGCTGCGGCAGCGCGCCCCATCGTCAGTGACGCCCGCGGTACAGCTCGCGGCCGAGGCGTTGCCGTTTCCCGACGGTGCGTTCGACGCTGCGCTCGCGACCTTGACGCTCCATCACTGGTCCGATATCGAGCGCGGACTGCAGGAGATGACGCGCGTCGCGCCCCGGCAGGTGATCTTCTTCTTCGAGCCCGCGTCGGCCTCCGAACTCTGGTTGGTCGACGAGTACTTCCCCGAGATCCTCGCGCTCGGCTCCGAGCGCGCCGCCCCGGACAGTGCCCGCATCGGTGCCGCCCTCGAGGTACAGCGGATGGAAGTCGTGCCGGTGCCCGCCGACTGCCAGGACGGCTTCGCAGGCTGCTACTGGAACCGCCCCGAGGCGTATCTCGATCCGACCGTGCAAGAAGGCATGTCGTCGTTCGCGCAACTCGATGCGGAGATCCGTCGGCGTGGAACCGAACACCTGCGCCGCGACCTGGAAACGGGCGCGTGGGATGCTCGCCACGGTGAGCTGCGGACGATGACCGAGATCGATATTGGCTACCGGCTGTTGGTCGCCGGCCATCTATCCTGATCCGCGTGCTGCGCCTGGTGTTGCCGAAGGGCTCGCTCGAGAAGGCGACCCTCCAACTCTTCGAAGACGCCGACCTCGCGCTGCGGCGCGCGTCGGACGTCGACTACAAGGCGACCATCGACGACCCGCGCGTGATCGACGTCACGATCCTGCGCCCGCAGGAGATCCCGCGCTACGTCGCTGACGGTCTCTTCGACGTCGGCGTCACCGGGCGCGACTGGATCGAGGAGACCAGCGTCGACGTCGTCACGCTGGCCGAGCTCCACTACTCCAAAGCGACCGCCCGTCCGATCCGGATGGTGCTGGCCGTGGGGGGCGACTCGCCGTGGCGCTCGGTCTCCGACCTGCCGCCCGACGTGCGGGTGCACACCGAGTACCCGGAGCTCACCCGCCGGTTCCTCGAGAAGCACGGCGTTGACGCGCGCATCACGCTTTCCTACGGTGCGACCGAGGCCAAGATCCCCGAGATCGCCGACGCTGTCGTCGAGATCACCGAGACGGGTCGGGCGTTGCGCGCCGCGGGTCTGCGCGTGCTCGACACGATCCTCGTCTCGTACACGGAGCTGATCGCGAATCCGATCGCTCATACCGACGACGACAAACGCCGCGCGATGGAGCAGTTGCAGACCTTGCTGCTCGGTGCGCTCGAAGCGCGCGGTCGCGTGCTCGTGAAGCTCAACGTGGACGAGGCGAATCTCGCGGCGGTGATCGCCTTGCTGCCGGCGCTCAAGTCGCCCACCGTGTCGAAGCTGTACGGCGAGGACGGCTACGCGGTCGAGACGGTCGTCTCCAAGAGCGACATCAACATCTTGATCCCGGCATTGAAGGACCACGGCGCGACCGGCATCCTCGAGCTGCCGATCGCCAAGATCGTGCAGTGACGGTGTACGACGGAGTCGGCCAGAAGTCGCGCGGCCGGGTGACCCTTTTCGACGCCGCGACGGGCCTCGGCGAGATCACGGGCGCCGACGGCACGACGTACCGGTTCCACTCCACGGTCATCGCCGACGACACCCGCACGATCGCGGTCGGCGCCGAGGTCGAGTTCGTGGTCGTGGCCGGCCACCTGGGCCGCTGGGAAGCCACCGCGGTCTCGTCGACGTGACCGAAGCGAACCCCCGGACCACGCTGGTCCTCATCCGTCACGGCGAATCGCGCGCGCAGGAAGCACGCATCTTCTCCGGGCATGACACGTGCTCCGGCCTGACCGAGCTCGGCCGCCGCCAGGCGATGGCGCTGCGGGACCGGCTTGCTCGGACGAACGAGCTCGGAAAGGTCGACGCGCTGTACACGAGCATCCTCCCGCGCTCGATCGAGACGGCCGAGATCCTCCGTCCCGCCCTCGGGAACCTCGCCCCGCAGGCGGAGTGCGAGTGGTGCGAGATCCATGCCGGCGATGCCGAGGGCCACACCTACGAGTCGTATCTCGAGCGGTACCCGCCCGGCGACGATCCCGACGACCCGTTCCGGGCGCGGTTCCCGGGCGGAGAGACGTGGGCCGAGTTCTACGTGCGGGTCGGCACGCGCCTCGGTCGCATCACCCGCGAACATCCGGGCGAGACGGTGGTTGTCGTCGGCCACGGCGGCACCATCGGTGCGAGCTTCGTGTCGCTTGGCGACCAGCCGATCCGGGCCGGCCACGGGCCCACGCACGAGGTCAACAACACGTCGATCACGCAGTGGCGTTGGAACGCACGCGGGTGGCGGCTCGTCCGTTTCAACGACGCCGCGCACCTCTACGACCTCTGATCCCGGCCGCGGAGAGGGCGGGCGCGCTACGCGTCGGCGGCGTCCGCGATCTCCACGAAGAGCATCTGCACCTGCTGCAGGGCGTCCCGAAGCATCTCCTCACCCTCGCCGAGGCGATCGGTGAGATTGTCGACCAGCGCCGCGAGGGCGTCGATCGCCAGTCCGGCCGAGGCGAGGTCGGGCGCCGGTCGC
>JAUZEI010000487.1 GCA_030839105.1 Actinomycetota bacterium | reverse complement strand
TGTTCACGATCGGCACCGGATGCTGCGAGTCGACGGCACCGTTCCTCTACGAAGACTTCTGGCCGGGACCCGACAGCGAACCGGTCGGCGAGGTCGCCGACGTGCAGGTGTTCGCACCGGAGTACCTCCGTGCGCTCTACCCGGGTGACGAGGGCGTGACCGTCGACGTCGAAGAGGGCTCCATGGCCGAGTCGATGTCGATCGAGACCGAGTACGGGTGCCGGTTCATCCTGCGCGATCCGAACGGCGCGCCGATCGAGCACCAAGAGGCTCAGGCCTGCGATGTCCCGGAGTCGGTGTCGGCGCTGCGCACCCGCGGACCCCAGGAGTTGCCGGATGCCCTGCTCCGGGCACGGATGAGATAGGGCCGCGCACGGATGAGATAGGGATGAAATAGGCGCGAAGTTCGGATGCGGTAGCTCCGGGGTATTCGCCATACCGTTGTCGGCCGCGGTTCCTGCTGCCGATGGAGGACTGGTGACCGATCCGACTGACGCGCTCTTGGTGGCCGACTGCGTGCGCAAGACGTACCACACGGGCGCGGAAGAAGTAGAGGCGCTGCGCGACGTCGACCTGGTCGTGCACGACGGCGAATTCATCTCGATCATGGGACCGTCCGGTTCGGGCAAGACCACGTTGCTCAACTGCTGCTCGGGGCTCGACGAGATCGACGGCGGCCGCGTCCTCCTCGACGGAGTCGACCTGCACTCGCTCTCGGATGCCAAGCGCACCGCGAACCGCGCCGCGTCGATGGGGTTCATCTTCCAGGCGTACAACCTCATCCCGGTGTTCAGCGCGGTCGAGAACGCGGAGCTGCCGTTGTTGCTCGCCGGCATCGACGCCAGAGAAGCGCGTCGCCGCGCCGCGGAGACGCTCGAGCGCGTCGGCCTCGCCGGACGGCTGAAGCACCGCCCCGCGGAGCTCTCCGGAGGAGAGCAACAACGCGTGACCGTGGCCCGCGCCCTCGCCGGGCGCCCGCGCGTGGTGTGGGCCGACGAGCCCACCGGCGCGCTCGACTCGGAGACGGCAGAACAGGTCATGCAACTCCTGCGCGAGCTGAATGGCGACGGGCTCACGCTGATCGTCGTCACGCACGACGAAGGCGTCGGGGCAAGTGCGAATCGTGCGATCAAGATGCGCGACGGACGTATCGTCAATGACGAGCTCGTCGGCGGGGCCGTGGGCGGCGCGATGACGTCGACTCCCGCGCCCACTCTGTGACCCGACCATGATCGTGGTCGCGGTCCTGTCTCTTCCGTTCCTATTCGTGCTCGCGCGCAAGCCCATCCTGCGGCGCCTGGCATTGCGCAACGCCACCCGCCGTCCGCGCGAGACGGCGCTGGTCGTGCTCGGATCGTTGCTCGGGACTGCGATCATGACGGGCTCGTTTGTGGTCGGGGATACCTTCAACTCGTCGATCCGGCGGACGGCGTATACGCAGCTCGGACCGGTCGACGAGATCGTCTCCGTGAACGGGCTCTCCGCGGGCCCCGCGCTTGTCGCACGTGTGGCCAACGTGCGCGATCCCAATGTCGACGGCACGCTCCCGCTGGTAGCGACGAGCGCGTCGGTGGCGTCGATCCCCGCGCCGGGTGGGCCGGTCCGGGCCGCTCCCAAATCGCAACTCCTCGAGACCGACTTCGCCGCGGCCCGCGACTTCGGCGGCGATCCGCACGCAACCGGGATCACGGGTTCGACGCCGGCCGCCGGCGAGGCAGTCATAGGGATCGACCTCGCGCGGGCGCTGCGGCTCGGAGTCGGCCAGTCGATCGACGCATTCGCGTACGGGGCCACCGTTCCGCTGCGCGTGACGCGGGTGCTGCCGAAGCTCGGTGTCGCCGGCTACTGGCGCGGTGACGAGACGGCGTCGAACAACGTGTTCGTCGCGCCGGGGACCATTGCCGGAATCTTGGGTCGGAGTACGACGCGCCCGGCCGCGGTTCCTCCGCAGTCGATCGTCCTCGTCTCCAACGCGGGGGGCGTCGAAGGTGGCGCGCGGCTCACGGGCGTCGTGAACAAGCTGCTCGGCGAACGGCTCGGCGGCCTGGCCGCGAGCGTGAACGACCGCAAGGCGGCGGTACTCGACCGGGCCGACCGCAGTGGCCGCTCGCTCTCCCGCCTCTACACCTCGCTCGGAGCCTTCGCGGTGCTCGCGGGGATCCTGCTGCTCGTCAACATCTTTTTCATGCTCGCCGACGAGCGGAAGTCGGAGCTGGGCATGCTGCGAGCGGTCGGCCTGAAGCGCGCCTCTCTGATCGGCGCGTTCGCGACCGAGGGTTGGTGCTACGCGGTGCTCTCCGCGATCGCGGGCACCTTCGTGGGGCTCGGCCTGGGGCGCGCGCTCATGGCGGCGGCGGCGAAGCTCTTTTCGCGGCCCGGTGACGACTCCGGCATCGCGCTCCACTTCGCGTTCAAGTGGGCGAGCGTGCAACGGGGCTTCGTCGTGGGCTTCGTCATCGCGATCGTGACGGTCCTGTTGACGAGTATCTGGCTCAGCCGGTTCAACATCATCCAGGCGATCCGCGACATCACCGAACCCCGGCGCCACCGGCCCCGCCGGCGTTCGAGCTACGTCGGCCTCGGGGGCGCGGCGGTCGGGCTCGCATTGACCACGGTCGGTGCCACGAGCCTGTCGTTCCTCCCGCTGATGCTCGGTCCGGTGCTCGTCTTCGTCGGGGTCGGCCCGATGCTCGCGCGCAACATGCCCCGACCGGTCGTCAACACGCTGATCGCCGCGATCGTGCTCGCCTGGTCGGTCGCGGCCGTCCCGGTCGCCATCGCGCTGAACATCAACATCGACGTACTCCTGTTCGTCGTGCAGGGCCTCGTGCTGGTCGGAGCCGCGGTGGTCCTCACCGCGCAGCATCAGCAGTCGATCGGGCACGCCGTCAGCCGCTTCGCCAAGAAGTCCCTCGCCCTCCGGCTCGGACTCGCGTACCCGTTGGCACGGCGCTTCCGCACGTCGATGACGCTGGGGATGTTCGCGCTCGTCGTGTTCATCCTGGTTCTCGTGTCGGTGTTCTCGGCGATGTTCTCGGGCCAGATCGGTACGTTCACGGCCGACGCCTCGGGCGGCTTCGACGTCGTCGTCGAGTCGAACCCGAGCAGTCCCGTCGCGTTCGACGCGCTCGCGCGCGAGCCGGGCGTACGTGCGGTCGCGCCGCTCGTCACGACGAACGTCGAAGTCGTCGCGGCGGCCGGCCTCAGCCGCCCCCGTGAGTGGGGGGCGACCAGCTTCGACGCGCGGTTCGTCGAGCACGGGGCCCCGAAGCTCGACGACGCGGGCGGTTACCCGACGGATGCCGCCGCATACCGCGCCGTCCTGGCGTCGACGGATCTCGCGATCATCGACGCTTCCTTCCTCGCGTCCGGCGGCGGGCCGCCCGACAGCGCGATCGGCCTCGGTGACCGGTTCACTGTCGAGGACGAGACGAGCGGCGCACGACACACCTTCACCGTGGCGGCGATCAGCACTCCCGACGTGGCCGACAACGGCATCGTCTTCGGCGCGGCGGCGGGCCGGTCGCTGTTCGGTACCCGCGCGGTCCCCAACCGCGCCTATCTCGACGTGTCGCATCCGCAGCAGTTCGCCGACGCGTTCGCCGGTCGATTCCTCGCCCACGGCGGCAAGGCAGAAACGCTGCGGCGCGTCGTCCAGAGCGCGTTGTCGCAGCAACAGCAGTTCTTCCTGCTGATGCGGACCTACCTCGCTCTCGGTCTCGTGGTCGGTATCGCCGGCATCGGTGTGATCATGGTGCGCGCGGTTCGAGAGCGCCGACGCCAGGTTGGCGTGCTGCGCGCGCTGGGCTTCCAGGCGAAGGCGGTGCGGGCCGCGTTCGTCGTGGAGTCCGCGTTCGTTGCCGTGGAGGGCGTGCTGATCGGAACCGTCCTCGCGCTGGTCTGCGCGTGGTCGATCACTCTCACCGACGCGTTCGGTTCGGCGCTGTCCTTCCGTATCCCCTTCGGCGCGATCGGCGCGCTCGTGCTGGGCACGTTCGTGTGCGCGTTGCTCGCTACCGCCGCGCCCGCGCGATCGGCGTCTCGGATACGTCCCGCGGTCGCGCTCCGGCTCGCAGACTGATTTCGCTATCCGACGCGCCGGCTGAGAAAGATCTCGACGTCGTAGACGACCTCGACGTGACCGCCGTGCCGGTCGATGACATCTCCGACCGCGGTGTGCAACCGCGCTCGCTGCTCGTCGGGAAGGATGCGATGGTCCGAGTGTGTGCCCAGCAGTCGTTCCCACTCCACGCGCGAGTAGGGCTGCGTCCAGGTCACGATGCGCCTGGTCGGCGGTCCGAGCAACGCGCACGCGTCGATGCCGTCGGCCACCCAATCGAGTTGCCATTGCGCGTTCGACATCTCCGGTGCGAGTCGTGCGTACGCGGCGTCGTTGTCGGCACCGAGCGAACCCGTCCAGTCCCGCCCCTTGTTCCAGAAGAAGGCGACCGTTCCGCCCGGGCGCAGAGCCGCGGCTACCCGGTCGTAACGATCGTCGCCGCGCACCCAGTGCCACGCCTGGGCGGCGTACACCAGTTGGAAGCCACCGGACGCGCCCGGGTCCCACTCCTCGAACAGTGTCTCCTCGGCTTCGATGCCTTTTCCGCGGAGAACCGCGGCCATGCCGGGACTGGGTTCCAACGCGTGCACGTCGAGACCGCGTGCGACGAAAGCGACCGTGGCCTTGCCCGTCCCGGCTCCGATCTCGAGGGCGCGATCGCCGGCATGCAGATCGCCGAAGTCGATGATCGTGTCGAAGAGCTCGTGCGGATACGAGGGCCGGAACGCCTCGTACTGCTGCGCGATCTCGCCGAACACGAGGCGTTGTTCGCGGTCCGAATCGCTCACGATGCCGAGCCTGCCAGCCAGCGCCGCCACGCGCCGAGAAATTCCCCGAAGAGCTCGCGTCCCTCGTCACCGGGCGGTGGTGGCCACCAGGCGCGCCAGCGCGCGTCGACGTCGTCGAGGGTCGGGTCCGGTTCACCGAGCAGGCGGCGCCGCACGACGGCGGCGGCGACGCGCCGTTGATCGTCGGCGTCGAGCCGGAGCTGCTCGATGACGGTTCGGGTGACTCCGGCCGCGAAGACCGCGTCCTGCACAGCGAGCGACACGCGCATCGTGTCGGCGTCGGCACCCCAGTACGCGCGCAGCGCCTTCCGGAACCGCCGTTCGTCGAACCCGCGCCCCATCGTCCGTTAACGACCCTCGCCCCACACGGCCTGGTGACCGTGGCCGCCGAGCAGGGTGTCGACGAGACGCCCGAACGGATCCTGGGCGGCCCGGCGCTTCGGGCTCACGCCAACTTTTGCACGAGATCGAACATGCGGGCGGTGCACCCTGCCATCTCGACGGGGGGCAGGAGCTCCGTGACGATCCGCTCCGCGATCGAGCTCAGCGCGAGCGCGGCGGGCGAATCGGGGTGCGCGAGGACGACCGGGGTGCCCGCGTCTCCGTCGCTCGACACCGCGGGCTCGATCGGGACCGAGCCGACGAGTGGCGCGCCGGTGAGCGCGGCTAAGCGCTTGCCCCCTCCCACGCCGAAGATCGCGTGACGCGACCCGTCCGGCGCGACGAACTCGGTCATGTTCTCGACGACGCCGAGCACCTTCAGGTACGAACGGCGTGCCATGTCGGCGACCCGGGCGGCGACCTTCTGCGCGCCGACTGCCGGCGTCGTCACCACGAGCATCTCCGTCTGGGGGAGCAGGCGCGACAGCGCCATCTGGATGTCGCCCGTTCCCGGGGGCATATCGATCAAGAGGTAGTCGAGCTCGCCCCAGCTCACGTCGACGAGGAACTGCTCGAGCGCCTTGGCGAGGATGAGACCACGCCACATCAGCGCGGTGTCCTCGTCGTCGACCAGCAGGCCCATCGACACGATGCGCAGCAGACCGTCGCCGACCTTCACCTCGTTCGGCGCGATCTTCCCCTTGCCGTCGGCGTTCCTCTCGCCCGCGAGGCGGCCCTTCACGCCGAGCATGCGGGGGATGGAGAAGCCCCAGATGTCGGCGTCGAGGACTCCGAC
>JAUZEI010000429.1 GCA_030839105.1 Actinomycetota bacterium | reverse complement strand
GCGGGCCTGCACTACCGGCGCCGCACCGGCAACGGCGTGTACCTCGACCTCTCGCAGGTGGAGTCGGCGATCTGGACCCTCGCGCCGTGGTTGCTCGACTACGAGGTCGACGGCGAGCTGCGCCTGCGCGAGGGCAACGGCAATCGCCACGCGTTGCTGCACGGTGCGTTCGCGTGCGCCGACGAGGACGGCATCCGTGACCGCTGGGTGATCATCGCGTGTTGGACGCAGGACGAGCTCGAGCGACTGCGCGCTCTCGCGGGTGACGACGTCGACGCATGGACGCGTTCGATGCGGCGCTCCGAGGTCGCCGACACGTTGCAGGCGGCAGGCATCGAGGCGGTTCCGGTCTACGACTTCGCCGATCTGCACGACGATCCGCAGCTCGCCCACCGCGGTCATTTCGAGGCGCACACGCATCCGTTCCTCGGCCCGGGCCTCTACGAACGCAACGGCTTTCGCCTCGCTGCGTGTCCGGGTGGCTACGACGCCGCCGGGCCCACGCTCGGTCAGGACAACGCATGGGCCCTCGGTGAGGTGCTCGGCCTCAGCGAAACCGAGATCGACGCATTGCGGGAGACCGGCGCGGTGGAGTGACATGGGCGCGTGCAGGTACGCCGTGTCAACGACGACGATCGCCCGTGGATCGCCGAAATCGTCGTAGGGGCATTCGCGTCGACGCGGGTCGTGTCGCGCGGGCAGGTCCATGACGACGCGACGATGCTCGACGGATTCGTTGTCGAGAACGACGGCCGCCCGGTGGGTTGCGCGCTGTGGCACGAAGTCGACGGTGACGCCGAGCTGGTCGTCATCGTCACGACGTACCGCGGTGCCGGCGCGGGCACTTCACTGCTCGACGCCGTCGTCGACTACGCCCGCGCGAACACGTGGAAGCGACTCTGGCTGATCACCACCAACGACAACACGGACTCCATCCGGCTGTATCAACGCGCGGGTTGGGACTGGGTCGCCTGGCACCGCGACGGAGTGACCGACGCGCGGAAGTACAAACCTGAGCTCCCGGAGCGCGGCGCGCACGACATCCCGATCCGCCACGAGATCGAGTTCGAGTACCCACTCTGACCGCGACACTGCGGCTCTCGGCGGACGAATTTCATGGGCGCGAGCTCGGGGGGTCGAAGAGTGCTTGTTCCTCGGCAGTGGGCGGCTCGAAAAGATGCTCCGACCAGTCGACGAGGTTCTCGTAGCTGATGATCGCGGTTCCGGGCGGCCCGCTGTCGTTGCGGGCGCGTACGCGCTCCCACAACACGTCGAGCGGAACGTCGAGGTAGTGCAACTCGACCGGCACGCCGAGCTCGCGTGCGCGTTCGCGCACGGTGTCACGCTCGGAGCGCGCCCACACTCCCCATTCGATGACCACGCTCACGCCCCGCTGCAACAACTCCTGCGCGAGACTCCACTGCACCGACTCGATGCGGGCGCGGATCGGTTCGTCGAACAGGTCGAGCTCCAGGGCCGACATCCACTCGTCGGGACAGAAGCGAATCGCACCGAGCTCGGCCGCCAGCTCCCGCGCGACCGTCGTCTTGCCCGATCCCGGGAGTCCGCAGAGCAAGACGAGACGCGCCATCGATCCAGCGTTACCGATCGGCCCCGCCCGCGCCGGTGATTATCGGGATCAATATTGACGGAAGTACGGGCGGTCGGGCCGCCGCACCTTCTCCACGAGGATGAAGACGTTGTCCCAGGGGTCGCAGAACCACGTGGTCCGCAGGCCGGCGACATCGGCGACTCCCTCGACGAGGAACCGCACTCCCTTGCCTTCGAGCTCGGCGCGCGTCGCGGCCACATCGTCACACAACAACGCGCTGTGCGTGTAGCCCAACCGGGTCACGTCCGCCGGCGGGTGCGGACCGGGCTCGACGGACGGATACTCGATGACCTCGATCACGCGGTCGGAACCGTCGTCGATGCCGATGATCGCCGCCTTCACGACAACGGGCGCGGGCACGAGCTCGCCCATGTCGCGCGTGATGGCATCGCCGTCCATTCGGTACGGAGGCGACAGCACGACGAGACCCAACACGTCGCGATACCAGTCGACCGCGGCTTCGACGTCGGCGACGTGCAACGCCGTGTGCGCGAGGCCGGTGATCACGACATCGATTTCAACATCCCGCCGACCCATCGCGCGTTGTCGGTGGCGTTCCAGCCCGCGAGCATCCCCTCGCTGAGGTCGTCGCAGCCGTAGCGCAACGGCCCGTCGTCGTCGCAGATGGCGTCGACGATGCGGCGCGCCGCTTCATTCGCGGGCGTGTACTGGTCGCGGATCCCCTGCCGCCCTTCCCAGAGGCGGTTCGCGAGCTCGCGGTACTCCGAGTGCTCCGCCGCGACCGGCGGCCGGTCGGAAGCCGTGAGCATGTCCGTCTCGATCGGTCCGGGCATGATCTCGATCACCCGGATCCCGAACTGCGCGACCTCGGCTGCGAGCGATTCGCCGATGGCCGTCACCGCCGCTTTCGATGCGCGGTAGGTCCCGAGGAAGGGCACCGGCGCCAGCGTCGACGACGACGTCACGTTACATATGACTCCCCCGCCCGCCGCCCGCATCAACGGCACCGCTCGCCGGGTCACCTCGACGAGTCCGAACACGTTCGTCGCGAACAGGCGCTCCCACGACTCGCGGGGCATGTGCTCCAGGGGTTCGTTGTCGCTCTCGACGCCCGCGTTGTTCACGAGCACTCGGAGACCGTCGGGCAGCGAGATCGTCGACGGATCGGTGACGTCGAGCTTTTCGACCCGCACGCCTTCGAGGCCGGCACCGGCGGCTGGATCGCGCATCGTGGCGATCGTGTCGAAGCCGCGCGCTGCGAGCTCGATCGCGACCGCGCGTCCAATTCCCCGGCTCGCGCCGGTCACCACAGCAGTGCCGTTGGGTTCCATGAGCGATAGCGTGCCACGTCTCCCGATGGACCTGCGCTTCACTGCCGACCAGGAACACTTTCGCGCCGAGGCGCGGGCGTGGCTCACCGATCGTCTCGACGGTCGGTTCGCGGTCGTGCGCGGCCGCGGCGGCCCCGGC
>JAUZEI010000619.1 GCA_030839105.1 Actinomycetota bacterium | reverse complement strand
ACTGGACCGGCGGTCTGGCGCTGTTCGTGCGCGACGGCCGACTCGTGTTCGTGCTCAACCGCGCCGGTGACGAAGCGCGCGTCGAGAGCGACGTCCCCGTCCCGCCCGGTCGACACGAACTCACCGCGGTGTACACGCCCGGGTTCGACGGCCCCGGCCTCGGGTTGTTCCATGACGACGAGTTGGTCGCGCACGCGGTCCTCGAGGTGCGCGCGCCCATGGTGTTCCAGCACGGCGGCACCGCGCTGTCGCTCGGGCGTGACCGCGGCCTCCCGGTGAGCGACGACTACGAGCCACCGTTCACGTGGACGGGCACGCTGCACGAGGTCGTGATCGAGACCGGGCCCGCGATCGAGCCGTCGTTGGCCGATCGGATGCGCGCCTTGCTCCACCACGAGTAGCAGGGTCCCGCGTTGGGGATGCTCTCCTCGTGGAGCTCCTCGACAAGGTGGATCGCTGGCAGCAACGTCATCGTCCTGTCGCGTTCGCCGTCGCGGTGATCAAGAAGTACGGCGACGACCGTGGCAGCCAGCTCGCCGCGCTGATCACGTACTACGGATTCCTGGCCATGTTCCCCCTGCTGCTGGTGTTCGTGACCGTGCTCGGCTACGTCGCCCATGACAACCCAGGCGTGCGGCACGACCTCCTGAACACTGCGCTGGCCGACTTCCCTGTCGTCGGCCAGGAGCTCAAGCGCAATGTCGGCGCGCTCGGCGGCAACGGCATCGCACTTGTCGTCGGACTCCTCGCCTTGGTCTGGGGGTCACTCGGTGTCGCCCAAGTGGCGCAGCACGCGATGGCCCAGGTGTGGAACGTGCCCGGTGCGCGCCGACCCGGATTCGGGGCGCGACTGCTCCGCTCGGTGCTCGTGCTCGCGGTGCTCGCGATCGCGATCGTCGGTACGGCGGCGCTGACCACCGTCGCGACACTCGTGCCGGCGGGCGTCGCCGCACCGGTCCTGTCGACGGCGCTCGTCGTCGCGCTCAACGTCGCGCTCTACTGGCTCGCGTTCCGCGTGCTGACGCCCGCGGAGGTCGAGACCCGCGACCTCTTGCCCGGCGCGATCGTCGGCGGAATCGCATGGACCGCGCTGCAACTCATCGGAACCCTCTTGGTGGCTCGGCAGCTGCAGCACACCAGCGAGCTGTATGGCACCTTCGGGGTGGTGCTCGGCCTGCTCTTCTTCCTCTACCTCGCTTCGCAGATCACGGTGTACGCCGCCGAGATCAACGTCGTGCGGAAGCGTCATCTCACCCCCCGGTCGCTCGCGCCGCCACCGCTCACCGAGGCCGACGAACGCGTGCTCGCCGACGTCGTCGAGGCGGAGCAACGCCGCCCGGAGGAAGCCGTCGACGTGTCCTTCGATCGTCAGCCGCGCTGACTACACGCTCGACGCGGTCTCCCCGCCGAGGTACTCGGCGAGCAGCTCGTCGCCGGCGTCGGCGGCCGCGCCCTGCCACCCGACGAGTCCGTGGCGCAGCACGACGGCCTGGTCCGCGAAACCGAGGGCGCGTTCCACGAACTGCTCGATCAGCAGCACGGTCACGCCCTCGTCGCGCGCGCGTGCGAGTGACTCGAACACGAGGTCGACGATTCGCGGCGCGAGTCCGAGCGACATCTCGTCGGCAATGAGCAGCTTCGGCGATGCCGCCAGCACGCGCGCGAGCGCGAGCATCTGCTGCTCGCCGCCGGAGAGGGTGCCGGCCGCCTGGCTGCGCCGCTCACCGAGCACCGGGAACATGGCCATCGCCTTGTCGTAGGCGTCCTTGCGCTGTGCCCGCGGCAGCGAGAACCGCAACTGGGCCCACAAGTTCTCCTTCACCGACAGGTGCGGGAAGAGGTTGCGCGACTCGGGGACGTACGCAAGCCCCATTCGGGCGATCGTGTGCGACGACTTGCCGGTGATGTCGTGGCCGTCGAACACGACGCGCCCGGCGCGGGGATGCACGACGCCCGCGATGGCCGACGCGAGCGACGACTTTCCCGCGCCGTTGGCGCCGAGGACGGCGGTGACCGATCCCTGCGGCACGGAGAACGACACACCGAAGAGCGCGCGCGCCTCTCCGTAGGCGACCTCGATGTCGGTGACCTCGAGCAGCGGGGTGGCGGTGCTCATGACGGTTCCTCCCCGGTCGGCTCCCCGGTCGGCTCGCCGGTCTGTTCGCGGGTCTTGTCACCGGTCTGATCGCTGGACCGTTCCTCGAGCGGCGCTCCGAAGTATGCGGCCTGCACCTCGGGGCTGGTGCGGATCTCGTCGGGGGTGCCCTCCACGAGCAGCTTCCCGAAGTCGAGCACCGTGATGCGGTCCGACAGCCCGAGCACGAACTCCACGTTGTGCTCCACGAGCACGAACGCGGTGCCGTGCTCGGCCCGCACACGACGGAGCGCTTCGCCGAGCTGCTCGGTCTCGTGCACGTCGAGCCCCGACGACGGCTCGTCGAGCAACATCACCGTCGGCTCCGACGCCAACGCGCGCGCGACCTCGAGCAGCCGCCCGGTGCCGAGCGGGATCGCGAGCGCGGGACGGTCGGCGACTGCCTCGAGCCCGAGCAGTGCGAGGATCTCCTCGACCGCCTCCTCCTCGCCGGGACCGGGACGCTCGCCGAACCCGGTGAGGTCGCGCGCCATGCCCAGCAGTCGTTCGCGGCCCTCCTTGACTCGCCGCGCGAGCACGAGGTGCTCGCGCACGGTCAGCTCGGTGAAGAGCTCCATGCGCTGGAACGTGCGCGAGAGGCCCTTGCTGGCACGGTGCTGAGGGCTGCGACGGGTCACGTCCACGCCGCTCATCGTGACCCGGCCTGCTTTCGGCCGCAGCAATCCCGAGAGCACGCCGAACAACGTCGTCTTGCCTGCGCCATTGGGACCGACGAGCCCGATCGTCGATCC
>JAUZEI010000407.1 GCA_030839105.1 Actinomycetota bacterium | reverse complement strand
TTGATCGTCGCCGCCGACGAGGTGTCGAGCTCAGTCGGCGTCGTCGTCGGCTGAGTCGCCCGGCCCGCGCACGCGTGCGCGTTCGCGGTCCTGCTCGAGCGCGCGCAAGACCGCCTGGAAGATCTTCATCGCGTCCTCGTCGAGGTGCTCGCGCGCCAGGAACAAGATCCACGCCCCGACGTACACGGGTGGCGACACGATCAGGAATGCGATGCGGAGGTTCCACACGTCGGCGAGCGCGCCGACGATGAGCGGCGCGGCCGCCGCGCCGAACAGGATCGACACGAGATTGAACGCGCCGAAGCCGGCGCCGCGCAGGTGCGCCGGGACCGCGTCGGCCATGCCCGCGCGCAACGCGGGGATCGCCATCGTGATCGAGAAGATCCCGAGCAGCTGCAGTCCGACCGCGGCCCACGCCGGAACGGGCAGGTACGACGCGATCAGGATCGTGTTGCCGACGAAGATGCAATAGGCCGGGATGACGACGCGCGCGCCCTTGATCCGCGTCGCGAACCGGTCGGCGAGCCGGCCGCCGAGCAGCACGCCGGGGATCCCACCGAAGATGATCAGCGCGCCGACGGCGCTCGTCGCCTGCTTCTCGGTCATGCCGGAGAACCGCTCGTGGAATTGGGGGAGCCAGGCGCCGATGCCGGCGACCGTGAACATCAGCGAGCTGACGCCGACGAGCGCGTAGCGCAACGTCGTGATCTGCCAGATGGTGGAGAAGTCGTCGCGCAGGCCGCGCATCATGTCGGCGACGAATTGGCGGAAGCCCTGGTCGAAGAGTGCGGCCCGCTCTTCCGAAGGATCGGTCGCGTCGACCGCGTCGCCGCCGACGTGCAGCCGGTCGCCAAGACCGCGCGGCGGTTCGCGCAGTGCGAACGCGAGGAACGCCACCAGGACGCTCGGTGGTCCGACGACGAGGAACGCCGCCCGCCACCCGAACGCGTCGCCGATGGCGCCCCCGAGCGCGATCCCGAGACCGAACCCGATGAACACCATCACCTGCTGGTTCGAGAAGACCCGGCCGCGCTGTTCGGTGGGGTAGTAGTCGGAGAGCAGGCTCGCCGCGGACGGTTCGGTGATCGCCTGGCCGAAGCCGAGGAGCGCCCGCAGTCCGAGGAGGGTCGCGAAGTTGGTCGCGGCGGCGGTCAGCATCGTGATGACGCTCCACCCGAGCACCGTGTTGCCGATCGTGCGCGTGCGATTCCAACGGTCGGCGAGATACCCCGCGGGGACCGTGACGAGACCGTTCACGAGCACGAAGGCGGAGAGCAGCAGGCCGATCCCGGCATCGCTGATGCCGAAATCGTGCTTCAGCTGGTCGACGACACCGCGCACGACGTTCTGGTCGATCTGGTCGACCATGATGACGAGGCCGAGCACCCACATCGGCCACGTCGACACTCGCTGAGTTCCCCGCGGATTCTCGTCCACCCAGGTTCCAGTCTCGCATGGTGCCGGCGGTACCGTCATTGTCATGTCAATGCCGAGTGCACGGGCCGTTCGGGTTCCGGTCGCGCGCATCTGGGGCCCTCGATGACCGTCCGCATCGTCGTCGCGGTCGTGCTGTTCGGCCTACTGGCCGCGCTCGCGTGGTGGCTCGAACGCCGGCGCGGAGTCGACGCACCGACGCAGAGTCCCGGAGTCGCGCCGACCCAGTTGGACCGCGCCGACTTCGTGCGGCCGACCGCACCGTGGCTCGTGGTGTTGTTCACGTCGAAGACGTGCGACTCCTGCGAAGGGTTGTTCGACAAGGCCACCACGCTCGAGTCGGACGACGTGGCCGTTGCCGAGATCGAGTACTTCGCGCACCGCGACCTACACGAGCGGTATCACGTCGACGCCGCACCCATGACGCTGATCGCCGACTCCGACGGTGTGGTGCGTGCGTCGTTCCTCGGTGCATTCGCCGCGCCCGAGCTCTGGACCGCGGTGGCCGAGATCCGCGCCGAGTAACTCCGCCACGCGGCTCGGCGCGGCGCGGAGCGGAACTAGCTCGGGTCGAGCGGCGTGTCGCTCGCGAGAGTCGCGCCGGTGTCGAGATCACCGAGCAGGTTGTCCTCCGCTGCGAGGTTCGGCTCGGCCTCGACCTCGGTGCCGTCGGCGCGCGTGATGAGGCGGGGACCGCCGACCTTGCGACCCATGGCCTGATCGACGATCGTCTCGACCTCGACGCCGCTCAACGTCTCCCGCTCGAGAAGCGCCCTGGCCACTCCGTCGAGGCCCGCCCGGTACTCGGTGAGCACCTTGCGGCACCGGTCTTCCTCGTCGCGCAGGATTCGCTCGACCTCTTCGTCGATCACGCGGGCGGTCTCGTCGGAGTAGTCGCGAGAGTGCATGAGGTCCTCGCCGAGGAAGACCGCGCCCTGCGATCCCCACGCCATCGGACCGATGCGATCCGACATGCCCCACTCCCGCACCATCTTGCGGGCGAGCTCGGTATTGCCGACGAGGTCGTTCTGGGCACCGGTCGACTGGTGACCGAAGATCAGCTCTTCCGACACCCGACCACCGAGGCGGACGACCAGCGAGTCGGCGATGTATTCGCGCTTGTAGATGTGCCGTTCCTCGGTGGGCAGCTGGTGGGTGACGCCGAGCGCCATACCGGTGGGCAGGATCGTCACCTTGTGCAACGGGTCGGCGTGCTCGAGCACGTACGCGCAGACCGCGTGGCCACCCTCGTGGTAGGCGATGATCTCCTTCTCTTCCTCGGACAGCGCCAGCGACTCGCGCTTCAAGCCCATCAGGACGCGGTCGCGGGCCGCGTCGAAGTCTTCGCGGTGCACTTCGTTCGCACCGCGCCTGACCGCGAACAGGGCGGCCTCGTTCACGAGGTTGGAGAGATCGGCGCCGCTCATCCCGGGCGTGCCGCGCGCGACGACCCCGACATCGACGTCGGGGTGCATCTTCTTGTCGCGCATGTGGACCTTGAGGATCTCGATGCGCTCGTCGAGGGTGGGCAGCGGCACCATGATCTGGCGGTCGAACCGGCCGGGCCGCAGCAACGCGGGATCGAGGATGTCGGGACGGTTTGTCGCCGCCATCATCACGATGCCCTCGGTCGCTTCGAAGCCGTCCATCTCGGCGAGCATCTGGTTGAGCGTCTGCTCGCGTTCGTCGTGGCCGCCACCGAGACCGGCGCCGCGCTTGCGGCCGATGGAGTCGATCTCGTCGACGAAGATGATCGCGGGCGCCTGCTTCTTCGCGGTCTGGAAGAGGTCCCGGACACGTGCTGCACCGACACCGACGAACATCTCCATGAAGTCGGAGCCCGTGACCGACACGAACGGCACGCCGGCCTCGCCCGCGACCGCCCGCGCGATGAGCGTCTTGCCGGTGCCGGGAGGGCCGACGAGCAACACGCCCTTGGGGATGCGCGCGCCGATGTCGCGGAACTTGCCGGGCATCTTCAGGAAGTCGACGACTTCCTTGATCTCTTCTTTCACCGGTCCGTAGCCGGCGACGTCGGCGAACGTCGTCTTCGGCTTCTCGGTGTTGTAGACCTTCGCCCGG
>JAUZEI010000406.1 GCA_030839105.1 Actinomycetota bacterium | reverse complement strand
CTGCAGGTGACCGGCGAGCGGGGGGAACACCAGGCCGATCGCGGCGTCGGAGCGCGTCTCGCGCGCGACGAGATGCGCGGCGAGATCGAGCGTCAACCAACCGGCACACAACGTCGGCGCGTCCGGGCCGTACTTCTCGAGTGTGTCGCACAGCGCGGCGCGCTCTTTCAGCAGCACCTGGGTCGCAGCCATGTTCACTCCTCGTAGAAACGCAACTCGACGGTGTTGCCGTCCGGATCCTGGATGTAGACGCTCGACGCATAACCCCGGGCCCCGAACAGGTCGTCAGCGCGAATTGCCCCGGGAAAGCGCGCCGCGATCGCGTCGAGACTCTCGGGCGCGATCACCAGGCAGAAGTGAGCCATGTTCTCGCCGGTGCGCTCGGCCGGGAAGAGGTCGATGAGCGTCTCGGGCGACACCCGGATCGACGGGAAGAAGGCTTCGCCGCGGCGCCACTCGTCGACGCGCTCCGCTTCGAGACCGAGCTCGTCGCAATAGAAGGCGAGCATCGCCTCCGCGTTCAGGGTGTTGACGACGACGTGATCGAACCCGACGACCTTCACGCCGCGCAGGCTAGGCCAGCGGGCACTCGTGGCGAAGCCGTCGACCTGGAACACTGCAGACGATGGGTTGGACCATTCGCCCGGAGGTGCCGGCTGGGCTGTTGCACTACAGCGAGGACGCCGACATCCGGGAGTTCCGGCCGCACGTGCCGCGCTCGAACCCGGGCGTCGCACCCGCGGTCTGGGCAATCGATCCCGCCCGCGCCCCGCTCTACTGGTTCCCGCGCAACTGCCCGAGGGTCGCGGTGTGGGCGAACGACGCGGGCGGCGCCGACCGTCTGCGCGCGCTGTTCGAGACCGAGGCGACGCGAGTCCAGGCGATTCCCGTCGAATGGCGCGACGCGGTCGACGACTGCCGTCTGTACGAATACCGGTTCGCGGCCGGGCCGTTCTCGCCCTGGCCCGATGCCGAAGGACAGTGGGTCGCACACGAACCGGTCGTCGCCGAATCGATCGAGCCCGTCGGTCCTCTCGTCCAGAAGCACGCCGCGGCCGGGATCGAGCTGCGCTTCGTCGACGACCTTCCGCAACTGCGGACGCAGGCGCTCGCGTGCGGGCTCCCCTTCAGCATCGTACGTTTCCCCGACCTCGGAACCTTTCCGGGTTCGGGTCGCGTCGAGGGGACGTGATCTCGGTCCGAGCCAATCGTTAGCCGCGCGGCAACCGGCTGACCGCCGCGCTACCGCGGCAGGCCGAGCATGCGTTCGCCGATGATCGTGCGCTGGACCTCGCTCGTGCCGCCCGCGATCGACGCCGCCTTCGACCACAGCCACTGGCGTTGCCAGAAGCCCCCGCCGGGGTTGTCGTCGGCTGCCCACCACAGCGGCGCGGCTGCACCGACGATCTCGAGGGCGCGCGCCGACAACGCCTGCGTCATGTCGGTCCACGCGAGCTTGGTCACGCTCGACTCGGGACCTGGTTCGACGCCCTTCGAGAGGCGCGACAGCGTGCGCCAGTTGTGCAGGCGCAGCACGCGCAGGTCGACGAACGACTGGGCCAGAGCATCGGAGATCTCCACATCGTCGAGCAGGTCGCGCTGCGACGCGAGCTGCCAGAGCTCGTCGAGATACACCTCGTGCACTACCTGCTCCTTGAACGGAAAGGCGGTGCCACGTTCGTGTGCGAGCGTCGTGTTGGCGACGGCCCAGCCGTTGTGCAACGCGCCGACGAGCTGGTCGTCGGGAATGAAGACCTCGTCGAGAAAGACTTCGTTGAACTCCGCGTCACCGGTGATCTGCACCAGCGGACGGACCTCGATGCCCGGGGCGGTGAAATCGACGACGAGATAGGAGATGCCCTTGTGCTTCGGTGCGTCCGCGTCGGTGCGCGCCAGACAGATGCCCCAGCGCGCGAACTGCGCGTACGACGTCCACACCTTCTGACCCGAGAGCAGCCAGCCGTCGTCGACGCGCACCGCGCGCGTCTTCAGTGACGCGAGGTCGGAGCCGGCGTCGGGCTCGGAGAAGAGCTGGCACCAGATCTCGTCCGCGGTGAGGATCGACGGCAGCCACCGCGCCTTCTGCTCGTCGGTGCCGTGCGCGAGCAATGTCGGGCCCGCGAGGTTGATGCCGACGCGGTTGATCGGTTGCAACGCACGCGACCGCGCGTACTCCATGTTGAAGATCGCGACCTCGACGGGCGAGGCGCTCCGTCCCCCGTACGCCTCGGGCCAGTGGATGCCGACCCAACGGCTCTCCGCCAGTCGGGCCTGCCAGCGCCGACCGAACTCCACCTCGTCCGCGATGTTCTCGAAGCGCGGTGGGATGTCGACGTTCCCCGCCAGCCAGAGACGCACGTCGAGCGCGAAGGCCAGCTCGTCGGCGGTGAAGGCGAGGTCCATACGCCTAGAGATCCCAGAATCGTTCGCGTTGGTACCGCACGAAGGACTCGTGCAAGGAGCGCTCGTCGTCGGAGGTGAACGGCCGGTACCCGCTCTCACCGCGCGGGCGATGGAACAGCTCGTCGACCCCGACGAGGTCGTGGCGGAACTTCTGTCGCACCAACGTCCGCTTCACGATCTTGTTCGTGCCCGTGGTGGGCGGGTCGTGCAGGATCCGGATGTAGCGCGGTCGCCACTTCGGACCGATCGAGTCCTGCGCGTCGATCCACCGGGCGAACGCGGCGGGATCGAATGCACCGGGATCAGTGAGCACGAGCCCGGCCATGGCCTGGTCGCCGGCCTGATCGTCGGGGACGCCGTACACCGCGGCGAGGACCACGCCCGGCGCGTGCCGCAACGTCTCCTCGATGGGGCCGGCCGGGAAGTTCTCGCCGTCGACGCGGATCCAGTCGGCGGTGCGGCCCGCGAAATAGAGGTACCCGCGTTGGTCCTTGTAACCGAGATCACCCGACCAGTACCAGCCGTTCCTCGTCGTCGTCTCGGTGGCGCGGACGTTGTTGTAGTAGCCCTCGAAGGGCCCGGACCCCTGGGTGTTCACGATCTCGCCGACGCATTCGTCGGCGTTGAGCACGCGGCCCCGTTCGTCGATGCGCGCCCGCACCTTCTCGACCCCGTCGTCGTCGACGACCTGCACGTGATCGGGTGCGTGGCCGAGCGCGCCGGGCGGCATGTCGGGACGGCGGTTGACGGCCACTCCGCCCTCGGTCGCACCGTACGCGTCGATCACCTCGAGGCCGAACCGCCGGGAGAAGCTCGCCACCACTTCCGGCGAACCCTCGTTGCCGAACGCGATCCGCAGGGAGTTGTCGGCGTCGTCGGCCGCCTCCGGTTGCGCGAGCAGATACGCGAGCGGCTTCCCCGTGTAGTTGAAGTAGGTCGAGCGGTAGCGCCGGACGTCGGGGAGCCACCGCGACGCGGAGAACCGCCGGCCGAGACCCACTGCACACGGCGTCACGATCGACGGCGCCCAGCCCACCTGCACGGCACTCGAATGGAACAACGGCATGCATACATAGCCGACGTCGTCCGGCCCGAGATCCATGATCATCGACATGCGCTTGCCGGTGACGAGCAGCCGCCGCTGGGAACAGATCACGGCCTTCGGCGCGTCGGAAGTACCCGACGTGAAGATCAGCGCCCAGATGCTGTCGACGTCGGGCTCCAGGCCCGGATCGGTCGCGCCCGCGTGCGCCGCGAGCGCGTCGTCCAACGACGACCCGAACGTCACGACCGGCTCGTCGTCGTCGACGAATCGCGTCGACGTGAGCAGCGGCGGCAACCGATGGGCGATCGGCTCCAACAGGTGCGCGTGGCGCGGCTCGGTGATGACGAGTCCGCAGTCGGCGTGCTCGACATCGTGCAGCAGGTGCACGTCGCGCCGGGTGTGGTTCAAACCCACGACCGCGGCGCCGATGAGCGCCGCGCCGCCGAACGCGAAGAGGTAATCGGGAGTGTTGTCGAGCAGTACCGCAACGTGGCGCGGACCCTCGGCCGGCAATTGCGCGGCAAACAGCGCCGCGAAGCGCACCGACTCCTCGTAGTACTCGCGGTGTGTCCAGGAGACGTCGCCGAAGCGGATCGCGACGCGGTCGCCGAACTCCGCTGCGTTGCGCCGGAGGAGCGCGGCCGCGTTGGGAGCGACGAGCGGCGCCCGGCCCGGAGCCGGCGCGTCCTGGCCGGCGCCGGGCGCCGGTTGCGGCGGGGAAACTGACATCGGCGTCAGAGACTACGCGTAAGCTCGGGCCCGATGAGCGTTGACCTCACGGGCGCGGCCGATCTGCATTGTCACTTCGGACCCGACCCGCACCGCGAACGCTCGGTCGACGCGTTCGAGGCCGGCAGCGAGGCCGCGGGGGCGGGTCATCGGGCCGTCGTCCTGAAGTCGCACGACTCCCCCACCGCGTCGCTCGCGTGGGCCGTGCAGAGATCCGTCGGCGACGAGATCTCGGTGTTCGGCGGCATCTGTTGTGACCGGGAGATCGGCGGCGTGAATCCGGCCGCGGTCGAGGTCGCGCTGGGCCTCGGCGCCCGGATCGTGTGGCTCCCGACGTTGAGCAGCCGCCAGGACTTCGACAACGGCATCGCCGCGCAGCTCGGCATTCCCGGACCCGGCATCGTCGTCACCGACGCCGACGACCGACTGCTCCCGGAAACACACGAGGTGCTCGCCCTCGTGAAGCAGCACGACGCGATCCTTGCGACCGGGCATGTGAGCGCGGCCGAGCACTACGCCATCGTCCGGGATTTCGCCCGCACGGGCAAGGTGCTCGTCACCCACGCCACCGAAGACCTCGCCGGCCCCAACCTCACCGCCGAGCAGTGCCACGAGCTTGCCGACCTGGGTGCGTGGATCGAGCTGTGCGCGATGACGTGCATCGGTGGTCTCGCCACCCGCACCGTCGCCGAGATGGTGCACACGATCCGCGCCGTCGGACCGGAGCACGTGACGCTCGGGACCGACTTCGGCCAGAAGATCAACCCGCATCCGGCCGCGGGTTTGCAGACCTACGCTGACGGCCTGTACTCAGAAGGCCTGAACGAAGCCGAGATCCGACGCATGGCGTGTGACAACCCGTGCGAGCTGTTGGGAGTCGAGTAGTGCCGCACATTGCCGTTCCGGAAGGCAAGGCCGACCCGGAAGTTCGCGTCTGGGCACTCCGCCCCGAGATGGGGATGGGCGCCGGCGCGCTGAGCCACGCGATCTACGAGCAGAGCATCGTGCCCGTGCGCGAACGCGAACTGGCGCGTATGCGGATCGCCCAGATCAACGGTTGCGTGATCTGCCAGCAGTGGAGGTCGACTCCCGGCGCAGAGGGCGCAGTCACCGAAGACGACTACGCGCACGTGCTCGAGTGGCGCACACACAGCGGTTACTCCGAGCGCGAGCGAATCGCGGTCGAGTACGCGGAGCTCTTCGCGCTCGACCACCACACGATCGACGACGCGTTCTACGCGCGCATGCGCGCGGCAACGTTCACCGACGCGGAGATCCTGGACCTCACGGTGTGCGTCGGCGGGTGGCTCGCCCTCGGTCGGACCCTGCACGTGTTGGGGCTCGACGACGCGTGCAAGCTCGTTCTGTAACGACTCATGGGTGATCTGGCGCTCGACACGAAGGTGACGGGCAGTGTCGGTCGCTACTCGGCCCGCCTGTCGCGCGATTGGGAGATCTGGGGACCGAACGGCGGATACATCGCGGCGATCGCGTTGCGCGCCGCGGGTGAACACTCCCGATTCGGCCGGCCGGTCAGCATCGCCGGCCACTTCCTCGGTGTCGCGGGCTTCGACGAGGTGATCCTCGAGGTGAAGACGCTGCGCCTCACGAAGCGGGCCGAGTCGATGCGCGTCACGATGACCCAGCAGAAGGCCCCGATCTTCGAGGCACTGGTGTGGACGTGCGCGCCGATGGAGGGACTCGAGCACGAGCTTGCCCTGAGTCCCGCGACGTTCGAGCCGGAGTCGGTTCCGTCCACCGCCGAGCGCATGGCCGAGTCGGGTGTCGAGCTGGGGTACAAGTTCTGGTCGAACTTCGACGAGCGCTCCGAGACGTGGTTGGCGGCTGACGAATGGCTCGAGCGCACGCCGTCGTATCCGAGCTTCGAACGCTTCTACCGGTTCCTGCCGACGTCGACGTTCGACGACCTGTGGGTCGACGCATGCCGCTCGCTGATCCTCATCGACACGCTCGGTTGGCCTGCCGTGTGTCAGCTGCACGTCGACAGCGGATACGTCGCGCCGAGCATCGACATCACGTGCAGCTTTCACCGCGCCCGCATCGAGGAGCCGTGGCTCTTCGCGCAGGCGACGTCGGTGAGCGCAAACGCGGGGATCATCGGTTGCGAGGGGAAGGTGTGGGCACGCGATGGCGCGCTGCTCGCGATGGGAACCAGCCAGCTGCTTTGCCGTCCGATGCCGTCGCCGGCCGAGCCTTAGGAGGTCGCGTGGAGGATCGCATCACGCCGGGGCTGTATCTCGAGATGACCGACGAGCCGATCGACGAGTATGCCCGCACGCGGGTGCCCGAGCTGCTGGGCCGGCCCGGCGTGCAACGCGCGACGTGGTGGTCCAACGTGAAGCGCGACCGCACGGATCTGCCGCCCGTCCTCCCCGAGTTCGATTACCTCGGCGTGTACGAGGTCGACGCCGCATTCGACGCGCCGGCGACACCGTCCGGCATCACGGGTCATCACTTCCGCCACTACCCGCGTCCCGGCCAGGGCGTCGTGACCGGGCTGCCGACCGTCGGGCTCTCGCTCGTATTGATCTCGCCCCGGGAAGAGGCTCGCGCCCAGGAACTGCGCGACTGGGCCGACTTCGTGCACATCCGCCACATCGCCGAGGCCGCGGTGCCGGGCTACGGGATGATCACGCCGTACGAGAACGTGGGCGGCGGGGATCCCCGGTTCATGCACTTCTACGAGATGCACACCGACGATCCCGAGACTGCGTTCAAATCGATGACTCCGCTCGTGATGCAGCGCATCGGTGACGAGACGACCGAAGCCTTCCGAAACTGGGCGCGCGGGCCGAGTCTGCGCATCATGTACGTCAATTCGTTCGCGCGCGTCGGCGCGAGTGACGCCCGATGAGCGACTCGTTCTTCGCTGTCGTCGCGCGACAGCGGGCGTGTCGTT
>JAUZEI010000380.1 GCA_030839105.1 Actinomycetota bacterium | reverse complement strand
ACGTACGGCTCGAGCTTGCCCTCGGCTTCGCGCGCGTCCTCGATGAGCGTCGCGAGCTTGCCGCGGAACTCGTCGAGTCCGGCCCGGGTCACGCTCGCGATGCGGAGGCCGTCGAACTCGACGTCGGGACCGGCGACGTCGGCCTTGCTCCCGACAACGAGGCGCGGCCGCTCCAACAGCTCCGGTCGGTAGCGGCCCAGCTCGTCGAGTAACACCCGCTCCTGCTCGGCCGGCGAACGACCATCGACCGAGGCGAGATCGCAGAGGATCACGAGCACGCGCGCCCGTTCGATGTGGCGGAGGAACTGGTGCCCGAGGCCGCGTCCTTCGGCCGCGCCCTCGATGAGGCCCGGAATGTCGGCGAGCACGAACTCGTGGTCCTGCCAACGGACGACGCCGAGATGGGGTTCGAGAGTGGTGAACGGATACGCGGCGATCTTGGGCTTGGCCGCGCTCACGACCGAGATCAGCGTCGACTTCCCCGCGTTCGGAAATCCGACGAGCGCGGCATCGGCGAGCAGCTTCAGCTCCAGCTTCAGCCAGCGCTCCTCGCCGTACTCCCCCTGCTCCGCGAAGCTCGGCGCGCGCCGCGCGTTCGACAAGAAACGCGCGTTGCCGCGTCCGCCTTGGCCGCCGCGAGCCGCGAGCCATGTGTCGCCGTGGTTCAAGAGATCGGCGAGCAGCTCACCGTCCATTGATCGCACGACGGTTCCCTCGGGCACGTCGACGATCAGATCGGCCCCGCCCTTGCCGTGCAGCTTCTGACCCTTGCCGTGCGTTCCGGATCCCGCCTTGCGGTGCGGATGATCACGGAACGCCAGCAGTGAGGCGACGTTGCGATTGGCCCGGAGCCAGACGTCGCCGCCCCGACCGCCGTCGCCACCGTCGGGCCCGCCCTTCGGGACGTGCGACTCCCGCCGGAAGCCCACGCAGCCCGCGCCGCCGTCACCACCTTTGACATTGCTCTGCGCGGTATCGACGAAGCCGGACATGTCCGACCAGGATACGGAGGCGGATCGCCCTAGCCTCCTTTTTCATGGCTTCTCTCGGTCGCAACGCTTTTCGTCTCGGGCCGACGCTGGCCTGCGTAGTCGGCGTGCTCGCGCTGACGGCCTGCAGCAGCGACAAGAAGAGCAGTACCCCGCCGACGTCCACGACCGTCTCCAGCTCGGTCGCCGCCTCGTCGTCGAGTGCTTCGTCGACCCCGCCGTCGAGCACCCGGCCGACGACCACGTCGACCGGGCCTTCCTCGACCGGCGGAACGGGAACGACGATCTCGGGCCGCAGTGCGTTCAGCGGGTTCACGGTCACGCCTGCATCGCCCATCTCGTGCAACGCGCCGACCATGATCGAGCTGAAGTGGACGAGCGTCGGCGTCTCGTCGGTCTCGCTCCTCGTCGACGGCAGGCCGTTCGCCACATACGGCGGAGGCCCACAGGACCACCTCGAGTACTTCGCGTGCGACGGCGCCCCCCACACGTACACGCTGCGCGCGCGCCAGGGAACTTCGACCTCGACCGCGAACCTGGTAGTGAGGTCGGCCTAGCTCTGCTGGGGCGGGGCCTGCTTGGCCGCCGCCTTCATCGCGCGCTTCTTCTCGCGGATCTCGAGGACGCGTTCGAAGGTGTCGACGTCGGCGATCGACGGCCAGTCGGCCGCCGCCACCTCCCAGCCGCTCGGGCGTACGCCCAGCCGCTTTCCCAAGAGGCCGACGAAGATCCGCGCCTTCGGCGTGCCGAATCCCGGAAGCGCAACGACCCGGGCGAGCAGCTCGTCGCCGCTCGACACATCGTCCCATACTCCCTCGGCGCGTCCGCCGTAGTTCTCGACAAGGTGCGCGCAGAGGGCCTGGGTGCGTTTCGCCATCGAGCCCGGGTAGCGGTGCAACGCGGGCTTGTCGCGAAAGACCGCTTCGAGCGCGCCCGGATCCATCCGCGCGATCGCACCCGCATCGAGCGGTCCGCCACCGAGTCGCTCCTTCAACAGCGCGGGTGCGGTGAATGCCCATTCCATCGGGACCTGCTGATCGAGCAGCATCCCGAGCATCACCGCGAGCGGCTCCGACGCGAGCAACCGGTTGGCGTCGGCATCAGGGGTGAAATGCAGTGCGCCCGACGTTCGGGGCGTAGTGGCCGCGGGTTTCGCCATGCTCACGAGCCTAGAACGCGACCTTTCGGACGAACAGCCGACCACGCGGGGCCCCGCGATTACCGCGCCGGACGTGGAGGCCGCCGGGACGGGAGTTCGGGGCCGAGCCAGTAGACTGATGCATCCGAAATCCTCGTTCCGCTCGTCCAGGGGAGCGATTTGCCCGACCGTATCGACCCCGAGCTCGCGGCCGAACAGGCCTATGTCACGGCCGCGTACGCGCGGCTCGAGGCGATGCGAGCCGCGGCCGAACGGGTCCGGACTGCCTACGCCGACGTGCGCGCGGGCGGCACCCACCAGGCTCGGCTCGAGCGCGATATCGCCTGGGACGTGACCCAGCGGAGGCTCTCCGACCTCGATATCGGTGAGTCGCCCCTGGTGTTCGGCCGGCTCGATCTGGAACGCGGGGTCCGCTGGTACGTCGGCCGCCTCGCGGTCGAGGACGAAGGCCACACGCCGCTCGTCGTCGACTGGCGGGCGCCGGTTGCGGAGCCGTTCTACCGAGCGACGGCTGTCGAGCCGATGGCGGTCGTTCGCCGCCGCCACCTGATCACCCGCAAGGGCCGGGAGGTCACCGGCCTCGACGACGAGGTGTTCGACCAGATCGCGGTCGAGGACGAAGGCTTGCGGGTCGCGGGCGAAGGCGCCCTCCTCGCCGCGCTCGAGCGCAACCGCACGGGCCGTATGGGTGACATCGTCGCGACCATCCAGCACGAGCAGGACGAAGCCATCCGGGCCGACGTGGCCGGCATCCTCGTCGTCGGCGGCGGTCCGGGCACCGGCAAGACGGCGGTCGCGCTGCACCGTGCGGCGTACCTCCTCTACACCCACCGGCGCCGCCTCGCGGCCCAGGGTGTGCTGCTGATCGGTCCGAGCCCCGTCTTCCTGCGCTACATCGAGCAGGTGCTCCCCTCGTTGGGCGAGCAGGACGTGCAGCTGTCGACGATCTCCGGTCTGAAGCCGAGGATGCGCATCGTCGCGACCGATCCCGATCCGGTCGCGCAGCTGAAGGGCGACGCGCGCATGAGTCGCGTCATTCAACGCGCGGTCACGGATCGCGAACGGACATTGGCGCGCGACCTCATCGTCCTGATCGACGGGTTGCGCGTCCGTCTCTCGCGGTCCGACACAGCACGCGTCATCGAAGGCACGCGCCGGCGAAGGGTTACGCACAACGAGAACCGCCTCTACGTCGCGCGCCGTCTCTACGACCTACTCGTCGCCCGCTACAAGAACGCGGCGATCCGTGCCTTTCGCGAGCGGAGCATCGACGCACCCGCCGACAACGTCACGAGCATCTTCGATCGTGATTCCGCGCTCGACGCGACGATAGCGGGGACGCTCGCGCGCGGCGAGCAGGTACCCGAGGGTTGGGAGCAGGAGCTGCGCTCGCGATTCCGGGGCCGTCCGGAGGTGAAAGAAGCGCTCGAACGGATCTGGCCGGTGCTGTCGGGGTCGGAGCTCGTCAACGACCTGTTCGGATTCCGGGCGCTCGTACGTTCTGCGTCGGGAACGATCCTCACCGAGGACGAGCAGGAGTCGCTCCACCGCCGCCGCGATCCCGACGTCACGCGCGCGCCGTGGACCGAAGCCGATCTCGCGCTCGTCGACGAGGCCGACGCGCTGCTCGGTCCGGTCGAAGCGGCCCGGCCCGTGGTGCGCCGGCGCAACGGCGGCGGCGACACGTACGACACCGCCGAACGCGTCATCAACGATCTCGGTCTGCGCGGCTTCGCCGATGCCGCAACCCTCGCGACCCGCTTCGGTGAGCCGTCCGGCAACGGGAACGGCGCGGTCGCGGAGCCGTCGTTCGAACCCCGCACGTTCGGTCACGTGCTGGTCGACGAGGCGCAGGACCTCACCGCGATGCAGTGGCGCATGCTCGCCCGGCGCTGCCCGTCGGGTTCGATGACGCTCGTCGGCGATCCCGGGCAGGCGAGCAAGCCCGGTGCAGTGGCGTCGTGGGACGACGTACTCTCCCTCCTCCCGACGCACAACGCGACGCGCTTCGTCTCGCTGAGTATCAACTACCGCACGCCCGCCGAGGTCATGGAGGTCGCGTCGCGGTTGTTGGCCGTCGCGGCGCCCACGGTGGAGCCGTCGCAGTCGGTGCGCAGCACGGGCGAGTTCCCGCGGTTCGTGAGTGCCGCGCGCGACGACCTCATCGTCACCACGGCCGAGGAGACCCGCGCCGCGCTGAGCAAGACCGGCGCGGTCGCCGTGATCGCGCCGCCTGCACTGCACGAGGCCATCGTCGCTTCGTTGGCCGACGTGGGCGCGGTCTCGACATCGGCCGACGCGCTCGACGCGCCCATTGCCGTCCTCGATCCCACCAGTGCCAAGGGCTTGGAGTTCGACCACGTCATCGTCGTCGAACCGTCGATGCTCGTGCACGCGGATCGCGCCGGGCTACGGCTGCTCTACGTCACGATCACGCGCACGACCAAGACCCTCACCGTGGTCCACGCCGACGCGCTCCCCGAGGGTCTCACCCCCCACCGCGACTAACCGTCGGAAATGTTGCAAACAGATTGCAACAAAAGTGCGCTGACGAGGTCGGAAATGTTGCAAACAGCTTGCAACAAAAGTGCGCTGACGAGGTCGGAAATGTTGCAAACAGTTTGCAACAAACGGGTCGGGTCAGGCGTCGGCGAGAATGTCTTCGGGGAGGACGATGTCGACGAGCTTGCGGCCGCGGCGGGT
>JAUZEI010000371.1 GCA_030839105.1 Actinomycetota bacterium | reverse complement strand
TCTCCATCTTCATCGCCTCGAGCACCACGAGCGCCTCTCCGATCGCGACTTCGGCACCGACCTCGACGAGCACCTTCACGATCGTGCCCTGCATCGGGGCAGCGACCGTTCCGCTGCCCCCTGCGCCTCCGCTGCCGCCGGTGACGGCGCGCTTGGGACGTGCCCGCGCCGCTCCTCGCGCCGGCGCGCGGTGGGCGGGCGCGTCGGGCAACCACACCTTGACCGAGTACCGACGACCGTCGACCTCGACCGGCACGGTCTGCTCGACGAGCGGCTCGGCCGGGGCGGCGTCCGCGTCGGGCGGAGGCACCGTCAGCGCGCCCGCGGGGCGGACATGGGCGGCGAACTCCGTCTGGTCGACCTCGTCCTCGACCCATTTCGTCGAATGGGTAGCGCTCCGGAACGCTTCCGTCGGTAGCAGCGCGAGATGGGCCGGGATCGTCGTCCTGATACCGCTGATCTCGAACTCCGACAGCGCGCGCAGCATGCGGTCGATGGCCCGATCGCGATCGGGCGCCCACACGACCAGCTTCCCGACGAGATTGTCGTAGAACTGCGAGATGGCGTCGCCTTCGTCATAGCCGCCGTCCCAGCGAACGCCCGGACCCGACGGTACGCGCAACCGGGTGATCGTGCCGGGCGACGGCAGGAAGTTCTTCGTCGGGTCTTCGGCGTTGATGCGGCACTCGATGGAGTGCCCGTGGTGCTCGATCGAGTCCTGCCGGAACGAGAGCGGTTCGCCCGCGGCGACCCGGAACTGCTCGGCGACGAGATCGAGGCCCGTGATCTCCTCGGTGACACAGTGCTCGACCTGCAGGCGCGTGTTCATCTCGAGGAAGAAGAATTCACCGTCCTGGTAGAGCATCTCGACCGTGCCCGCGTTGACGTAGCCGCACGCCAGCGCGACCTTCACGGCCGCTTCGCCCATGGCGCGGCGGGTCTCGTCGGGGATCGCGGGCGCAGGCGCCTCTTCGATGAGCTTCTGGTGGCGGCGCTGGGTCGAACAGTCGCGGTCGCTCAGGTAGACGCCGTGGCCCGTCGTGTCGCAGAAGATCTGGAGCTCGACGTGGCGCGGGCGGGTGAGGTAGCGCTCGAGATAGCACTCCGGCCGTCCGAAATACGCCTGTGCTTCGCGCGCCGCGGAGTCGAACGCGGCCTTCGCATCTTCCGCCCGCTCGACGACCTTCATGCCACGCCCGCCGCCGCCGTACGCGGCCTTGATCGCGATCGGGTAGCCGAACTGGTCGCCGAACGCGACGATCTCGCTCGCGTCGGTGATCGGCTGGGTCGTGCCCGGGACGCTCTCGACCTCGGCTCGGATCGCAGCGAGTCGCGACGAGATCTTGTCGCCCATGATCTCGATCGCCTCGGGCGGAGGTCCGATCCACGCGACGCCGAGGTCGGTGACGGCGCGGGCGAACTCGGCGTTCTCGGAGAAGAAGCCGTAACCCGGGTGCACGCCATCGGCGCCGCTCTTGCGGATCGCGTCGAGGATGGCCTCGGTGTTGAGGTAGCTCTCGGCCGCGGTCTGGCCGCCGAGTGCGTACGCCTCGTCGGCGTACCGCACGTGGGCGGCGTCTCGGTCGAGCTCGGAGTACACGGCGACACTGGGGATGCCGAGTTCGCGACACGTCCGCATGACGCGGATCGCGATCTCACCCCGGTTGGCGATCAATATCTTCGTGAGCACGACTGCGTATCCTACGGGCGAGCGTGTGGACGCAGCGAAGTGTCACCGGACTCGCGTCGGCGAGCGATGCAGCCCGAGGGAGTAGGGCGGGGTACTGATGGTGGCGCCCGAGCCGTTCGCCTGGAGTCACCGCGACCTGGCGGGCACGCGCTTTCGCGACGTGCGTTGGTTCGACGTCGTCGACTCCACCAATCGGTACCTGCTGCAATGCGCCGCGCAGGGTGCGCCGGAAGGTGTCGTGGCGGTCGCCGACGAACAGACCGCCGGGCGGGGCCGGCTCGGTCGCACGTGGGTCGCGCCCGCGGGCGCCGCGCTCCTCGTCTCGGCATTGCTCCGGCCCGCGCTCCCGATCGACCACGTGCATCTCGTCACCCTGGCGGCCGGCCTCGCCGCCCTCGATGCGATCGACGCGCTGCACGCTGCGGTGCCGGGCCCGGCCGGCCTCAAGTGGCCCAACGACGTCGTGGTCGACGACCGAAAGCTCGCCGGCATTCTCGCGGAGGCCGACGGTCTGGGAGCGGTCGTGGTCGGGATGGGATGCAACGTGCGACCGGGCGCGTTGCCGCCGGACCTCGCCGACATCGCAACCGCGGTCGCGATCGATCGTGCCGACCTGCTCGTCGGCTGGTTACGCGCCTACGACGCCCGGCTGAACGCGCTCGACCGGGTGGTTCCCGACGCCATCGCGCGCTCTGCCACCCTCGGTCGACGCGTGCGCGTCGAGCTCGCGCTCGAGACCTTCGAGGGGACTGCGCGCACGCTCACGGACGAGGGGTACCTCGTCGTCGACGGCCGGGTCGTGAGCGCCGGTGACGTCGTGCACGTGCGCTACGGCGAGTGACCGGCTGCCCGTCCGCCGGATTCAGGGATCGAGGTTGGTCGCGACGAGGTCGCGAAATGCCGCCGCGAGCGCGCCGCTGACAGACCCACCGACGGCGCGCGGCTGTACGCCGTCGACGTGCGCGATCGGCTGCACTTCACGCGTCGTCGACGACAGGAAGGCTTCGTCACAGTGCAGGAGCTCCGTCATGGCGACGTCGCGCTCCTCGGTAGGGATGCCTGCGTTCAGACTCAGCTCGAGTATCAACGCGCGCGTGACGCCGAGGAGGCAGCCCGCGCTCGCCGGCGGAGTGACGAGCACGCCCCCACGGACGACGAAGACGTTCGAACCCGTTGCCTCGCAGAGGTTGCCCTGCGTGTTCGGGAAGATGGCCTCGGACGCGTTCCGCTCGTGCGCGAAGGCGAGCGCTCGCACATTCGCCGCGTAGGAGATGGTCTTGAGCCCGGCCAGCGCGCCCTTCTCGTTGCGCGACCAGGGAGCGATCACGACGTCGACGCTCGCGGCCGCGACCTCGATCGGGAAGGCGAGGATGAACGCGCTCGGCGGGCCGTGACCGCGACCCGAACCGGGCGGTGCGACTCCACCTGTCACCGTGATGCGCAAGCGGGCCTCGGCGAGGCCGTTGGCCTGGAGCACCGCCTCGGCCGCGTCCCGCAGCGTATCGGTGTCGGGAACCTCCAGGCCGAGACCGGCGGCCGACGCGTGCAAGCGCGCGAGATGCCGGGTCCACGCGAACGGCACGCCCCCGTACACGCGCAGCGTCTCGAAGACCCCGTCGCCCACGACCAGACCGTGGTCGAGCACCGACACCTTCGCGTCGTCAACGGCAACGAGATGGCCGTCGACCCACGCGGTCATCGCACGTCGGCCGTCTGCTCGATGCGCGCGCCGGCCGCGCGCAGGAGGCGTGCGCCCTTGAGCTCGGTCTCCGCCCACTCGGAGCTCGCGCACGAGTCGGCGACGATGCCGCCCCCGATACCGAGATAGGTGCGGCCGCCGGTGATCGTGAACGTGCGGATCGCGACCGAGAGCTCCGCCCGCCCCCCGTCGCCGTCGACCCACCCGACCGCGCCGCAGTAGACGCCGCGCCGGACGGGCTCCAGATCCTCGATCGCCTGCAGCACGC
>JAUZEI010000370.1 GCA_030839105.1 Actinomycetota bacterium | reverse complement strand
CGTGCGCGATCCCGAACACCTCGACCGCTTCTGGGTCAACCCGTTCGGGATGAACTTCAAGCACATCCGCGTCTCCGATCTGATCTGCGTCGACCACACGGGCGAGGTGGT
Organism: Actinomycetota bacterium; assembly: GCA_030839105.1. Taxonomy (GTDB): domain Bacteria; phylum Actinomycetota; class Acidimicrobiia; order IMCC26256; family PALSA-610; genus PALSA-610. Next base: position 6,440 of record JAUZEI010000370.1, on the reverse strand, counting down.
CGAAGGGGACGCGATGGTCAACCGCGCTGCGTTCGCAATCCACTCGCAGGTGCATGCGGCCCGTCCCGACGTAGTCGCGGCCGCACACTCACACTCGATCCACGGCAAAGCCTGGTCGTCGCTGGGCCGTCTCCTCGATCCGATCACGCAGGACGCGTGCGCGTTCTTCGAGGACCACGCGCTGTTCGACGACTTCACCGGCGTCGTGCTCGAGCTCGAGGAGGGCAAGCGGATCAGTGAAGCCCTCGGCGACAACAAGGCGGTGATCCTCCGCAACCACGGGCTCCTCACTGTTGGTCACTCCGTCGATGCGGCGGTTTGGTCCTTCATCACCATGGAGCGGAGCTGTCAGGCCCAGCTGCTCGCCGAGGCGGCGGGCACGCCGGTGCTCATCGCGGCCGACATGGCGCGCAAGACGTACGCGATGGTCGGATCACCGCTCGCGTGTTACCACGCGTTCCAACCCCTGTACGCGATGATCACGCGCGAGCAGCCCGATCTCCTCGAGTAGAGCCGATACCACGGCACGCGGCGCGGGTCAGCAGCCGGACCGTGGGTCCGACGACCTCCGTCATCGATACGCTCCGCGGAAGTGCCCGACACGATCGACCGCAGCATGTGGCGGCGAGGTATTGCGACCTTGCGCCGATTCATCGTCGCGCATCCGGGGCCGTTCACGACCTCGGTGATCGGCTCGTCCGTATTCGCGCTGACCTCGGTATTGGGAACGATCGTGCTCGGACGTGTCACCGATCGCGTGATCATCCCCTCGTTCAAGGGCCACGTCGCGAGCGGCACAGTGTGGGGCGGTGCGATCGCGATCATCGTCGTTGCCTTTATCCGTAGCGCCGGCGTCATCACTCGGCGGTACTTCGCGGGCATGACGGCCTCGGCCAACATGGCCACGCTCCGCCACCAGATCGCCGATCGCTATCTCGACGTGCCCTTGTCGTTCCATCGCGAGCACACGACCGGAACGCTGCTGGCCCACGCCGACAACGACGTGATGGTCGCGTCGGAGGTGATCAACCCGCTGCCGTTCTCGACCGGCCTCGTGCTGCTGATCGTCTTCTCGCTCATCGCCCTCTTTGCGATCGATCCGCTGCTCACTTTGGTCGGTCTCGTGCTCTTCCCGGCGATGTTCGCGCTGAACCGCTTCTACACCCGCCGGGTCGAGCTGCCCGCGCAGACGGTCCAGGAGCGGGTCGGCGACGTCTCGGCGATCACGCACGAGAGCTTCGAAGGCGTCATGGTCGTGAAGACGCTCGGGCGCCAGGATGCCGAGGTCGAGCGGCTCGGTCGTGCCGCGGATCAGCTCCGGGTCGCGCGCGTCCGAGTCGGTGCGCTGCGCGCGCTCTTCGAGCCGACGCTCGACGCGCTCCCGAACCTCGCCATCATCATGCTGCTCGCGATCGGCGGGTGGCGCGTGTCGACCGGAGCAGTCTCACCCGGCGATCTCGTGCAGGCGATGGCGCTGTTCACGCTCCTCGCGTTCCCGATGCGTGTCGTCGGCTTCCTGCTCGAGGAGATGCCGCGTTCGGTGGTCGCCCTCGATCGCATCGACGGTGTGCTCGCGGCGTCTCCTGAGGCCGTTCCGCCCGATCCGAGTCCGCTGCCGAGCGGCGGGCTCGACGTCGAGGCCCACAGGCTCGAGTACGGCTACGTCGCCGGCGTGCCCGTGTTGCAGCACTGCGACGTTCGGATCGCGGCCGGCGAAGTCGTGGCCCTGGTCGGCCCGACCGGTTGCGGCAAGACCACCCTGTGCGAACTGCTCGCGGGCCTCGACCGGCCCGAACGCGGTGTGGTGCGCGTCGGCGGCATCGACCTCACCGAGGTCGCCCGCGGCGATCTACGGGCGAGCGTCGCGCTCGTGTTCCAGGAGTCCTTCCTGTTCACGGACACGATCGCGAACAACATCTCGATTGGAACGGAGGCGATCGGGACGGACGCGGACGACACGTCGATGCGCTGGGCGGCGGGCATTTCGCAAGTAGCGCGCTTCGTCGAGTCACTGCCGGCCGGGTACGACACGTCGATCGGTGAGCGCGGTGTGACGGTGTCGGGTGGTCAGCGCCAGCGCATTGCGCTCGCTCGTGCACTCGTCCGTCGGCCGCGATTCCTTCTCCTCGACGACGCGACCTCCGCAGTCGACGCGACTGTCGAGGCGCGCATCCTCCATGGACTACGCGACGAGCTCGACATGACGACGCTCATCGTGGCCCACCGGGTCTCGACGATCGCGCTCGCCGACCGCGTGTTCTTCATGCAGGAAGGACGCATCGTCGCCACCGGGACGCACACGGAGCTCCTCGCAACCAACCGCGACTACGAGGCCATGGTGCGCGCTTACGAGCAAGAGGTCGCGTGATGACACGCACCGGTGACGATCACGTGCGCGACGCGTCTCGCCACGGCGCCGCGCACGACATGATCGCCGACTCGGCGCCGGCCCAGGCGCGCGACGAATTCACCGAGCGGGTCTACGCCGCCTTCGAGGATGACGACGTCATACCCGCGGGCGGGATCGCGTCGGGCGCGCTGCACGTGCTCCGCCGGGGTCTGGCGACCAGTCCGGAGCTGCGCGTCGGTTTGAAGGCGACCATCGTGTTCGCGATCGTCGCCGCGGCCGGGAAGCTTGCGATCCCGATCCTGATCCAAGTCATCCTCGACCGGGGTGTGCTCGGTTCGGGCGGGTTCCAGGCCGAGTTCGTTTTGCTCGCCTGCCTCGCCGCGGCGGTGATCACGGTCGGCGTGCTCTTCGTCAGCCGGGTCGCCTACTACCGGTTGGTCCGGGCGGCCGAGCAGGCGCTGTGCGGCCTGCGCGTTCGTGTCTTCGATCACATCCACCGGCTGAGCATGGCCGAACACACCACGACGCGGCGCGGCGTCTTCGTGGCGCGTGTCACGAGCGACATCGAAACCCTTGCTCGCTTCGTGCAGTGGGGGATGATCTCGTGGCTCGTGAACGGCACGCTGATCGTGGGCACCCTCGTCGTGATGTTCGTCTACTCGTGGCAGCTGACGATCCTCACACTGGTCGCGTACCTCCCGGTCCCTCCTCTGTTCCGCGCGTTCCAGCGTCGCCAACTGCAGGCCTACGACGAGGAACGCACGCGGATCGGCGACATGATCGCCGAGTTCTCGGAAACGGTCAGCGGCGCCGCGGTCATTCGCGCCTACGGGCTCCAGGAGCGGGCTCGCCTCAGGCTGCGAGAGCGCATCGACGGCGCATACCGCGCTCGGCTCCGCGCCGCGAAGTACTTCGCCGCCATGTTCCCGCTCGGCGACTTCTTCGGTGCCATCGCGCTCGCCGCGATCGTCGTGGCCACGGCGTACTACGGCACGGACTGGGGTCTCGACGTCGGCAAGGTCGTCGCGTTCATGTTCCTGATCAACCTGTTGTTGAGCCCGATCGGCGAGCTGAGCGAGATCCTCGACCAGACCCAGACGGCGATCTCCGGTTGGCGCAAAGTGCTCGCAGTGCTCGACGTACCCATCGACGTCGCCGAACCGGTCGACGGCGTGCATCTCGCCCACGGCGCCCTCGCCGTGGAGACATCGCACATCGAGTTCGCGTACCGCGGTGACGCGCCCGTGCTGCACGACGTGAGTGTCGACATCGCGGCCGGAAGCCACGTGGCGATCGTCGGCGAGACGGGTTCGGGCAAGACGACCTTCGCGAGGCTCCTCTGCCGGCTCGCGGATCCGACGGCGGGAAGGGTTCGCATCGGTGACAGCGATCTCCGTGATGTCGACCCTGCCTCCCGCCGCCGCGCGATTCGCATGGTGCCGCAGGATGGCTTCCTTTTCGACGCCACGATCGCGGACAACGTGCGCATGGCCGCGCCGGCCGCAACCGACGACGACGTCGAGCGGGCCTTCGCTCGGCTCGGACTCGACTGGTGGCTGATGCGCCTGCCGGATGGGCTCGCGACGATGGTGGGCGAGCGCGGCGAGTCGTTGTCGGTGGGCGAGCGCCAGCTCGTCGCGCTTGCGCGTGCGGAGCTCGGCGACCCCGGATTGCTCGTGCTCGACGAAGCCACGAGCGCGGTCGATGCCGAAACCGAGCGCGCCCTGGCCGACGCGCTGGCGCGCGTCTCGCGCGGCCGTACGACGATCAGCATCGCCCACCGACTGTCCACGGCCGAGCACGCCGACCGCGTGCTCGTCTTCGATGCGGGCCGGATCGTCGAAGCAGGTACCCACGAGCAGCTCGTCACCGCCGGTGGTGTCTACGCGCAGCTCCACCGGAGCTGGACCGCGAACACGCGCACTGCGTGAAGGTGGCCCTCGCCGGCCTTCGCGACTCGTTGAGTCAGGGGCGCGGCACCGTCACACGCGATCGAGCTCGAGCATGCGTATTGCGTTGCCCCGAAGGATCTTGTACCGCTGCTCGTCCTCGACGCCGACGAGCATCTGCTCGCAGTAGTCCTTCGAGTTCGGCCAGGTCGTGTCCGTGTGTGGGTAGTCGGTCTCGAAGCAGATGTTGTTCTCGCCGACCTCGTCGAGCGACTTCACGCCGTGACGGTCCCACGTGAAGCAGCCGAACACGCGGTCGTAGTAGTAGGTCGACGGCGGTTCGGGGCACAGGCGCTTCGAGTTCTGCCAGGCGTTGTGCTCCTTCCACACGGTGTCGGCGCGCTCGAGGGCATACGGCAACCATCCGATCTGCCCTTCGGAGTACGCGATCTTCAGCTTCGGGAACCGGTGCATGATCCCGCCGAACAGGTAGTCGCCCAGCGACGCCATCGAGTTGTTGAACCCGACCATGCTCCCCACGCCGGGAGGCGCGTCCTTCGACGAAAACGGATCGGTCGACGACGAGCCGACGTGCATGCACACGGTGGTGCCCGTGTCGTCGCAGACGGCGAACATCGGGTCCCAGTAACCGGTGTGGACACTCGGCAGGTCGAGTCGGGTGGGCAGCTCCGAGAAGCACACCGCCCGCACGCCGCGCGCGGCGTTGCGCTCGATCTCCCGCGCCGCGAGCTCCGCATCCCAGAGCGGGATGATGCACAGCGGGATGTTGATGCCGATCGAGGGATCGCACCACTCCTCGACCATCCAGTCGTTGTAGGCCTTCACGCACGCGAGCGCGAGCTCGTGGTCGTCGGCCTCCTTGAAGGTCTGGCCGCAGAACCGGGGGAACGTCGGAAAGGGCAGCGACCCGTCGACCCAGTTGACCTCGAAGTCCTTCTTGCGCTCCTTGGCGTCGTAACAACCCGGGCGCATGTCGTCGTAGGTGACCGCGGTCATCGTCATGACGGTCTTGTCGAAGGTCGAGACGTCGTCGCCGGACGTCGCGGCTTTGGGGATTGCGACGAACTTCTTCTGCACGTAGATGACCTTGTCCTCGTAGATCCAGGCGTCGCCCCATTCGCCTTCGGGATCCTCGGTCATCTCGTACTTCGCGCCCTTCTTGAGCCGGAAGGCGCCCCAGCGCTTGCGTTCCGAGCGCGGCCCCTTCTCGCGGTACTTCTCGGGCAGCCAGGTCTGCCAGACGTGCGGGGGCTCAACCACGTGGTCGTCGACGCTGATGATCTTCGGCAGCTCCACAAATGCCCCCGTGCGGCTCGGCACATGACGTGCGTGTCAGTTTCCCCAAGGTACTCCGCGGGCGTGACGGAGTGACAGGCTGACGCGGTGCAGATCGGTGTCGTCTACCCGCAGATCGAGCTCCGAGGAGATCCGGACGCGGTGCGCCGGATCGGCACGGCCGTCGAGGACCTGGGCTTCAGCCACCTGCTCGCCTACGACCACGTGCTCGGCGCCGTTCATGCCGATCGAACACCTGCGCTGACGGGCCCGTACACCGAGCACGACCCGTTCCACGACCCGTTCGTGATGTTCGCCTACCTGGCCGGCATCACCCGACGAATCGGATTCGCGACCGGAATCCTGATCCTTCCGCAGCGCCCGACCGCGCTCGTGGCCCGGCAGGCGACCGACGTCGATCTCTTCTCCGGCGGTCGTCTGCGCCTCGGGGTGGGCGTCGGCTGGAACCACGTCGAGTACGACGCACTCGGCCAGGACTTTCGTACGCGCGGCGCCCGGCAGGAGGAACAGATCGAGTTGTTGCGCCGATTGTTCACTGGAACTGTCGTCGACTTCTCGGGTCGCTTCGACCGGGTCGACAGAGCCGCGCTCGTTCCGAAGCCGGCGCGGTCCATCCCGATCTGGCTCGGTGGGTCAAGCGAAGCGGCATTCGACCGGGCCGCCCGTCTCGCGGACGGGTTCATCTTCTTCGGCGGCGGTATCGACAGGGCCATCAGCTCCTGGAACCTGCTCCGCGGTCAGGTCGCAGACGCTGGGAGGTCCATCGAGGGCTTCGGCGGCGACTACGTGTCGCTCGCTCGTGGGGTAGACGAGTTGGCTGAGGAGGCTGCGGCGTGGCGTGAGGCAGGCGGAACGCACCTCACCGTCGTCACGATGGGCCTCGG
>JAUZEI010000329.1 GCA_030839105.1 Actinomycetota bacterium | reverse complement strand
CCATCGGCTTTGAACCCGGGACCGGACCGCACGGCCGGTACCCTCCGAACCGATGTTCGAACAGCTCGCCGCGCTCGCAGAAGAGCTCGATCGGCTCGAGGCCGAACTGCCCCGCATCTACGCCGCGGGCGACCGGCGCGCGTCCCGAGACGCCGGCCGCCGTCAGCAGGAGCTGCGTCCCGTCGTCGACGCGTACGGCGAGTGGCGTCGGGTTTCCCAGGACGTCGACGACGCCCGCGAGGTGCTCGACGGCGTCACCGATCCCGCCGAGCGCGACACCTGGAAGGCGGAGCTGGCCGACAAGGAGGCCCAGCTCGCGGCACTCGAGATCCGGATCAAGGAGCTGCTGCTCCCGCACGACCCCAACGAGGGCCGCAACGTCATCCTCGAGATCCAGGGGACCGAGGGCGGCGAGGAGGCGAACCTCTGGGCAGGCGATCTGTACCGGATGTACCAGCGCTTCGCCGAGCGTCACGGGTTCAAGACCGAGGTGCTGTCGAGCCAGCCGTCCGAGCACGGCGGCTATCGCGACATCACCTTCCTCGTGAAAGGCGAAGACGCCTGGGCGAAGCTCAAGTACGAGGGCGGCCCCCATCGGGTGCAACGCGTGCCGGCCACGGAGAGCCAGGGCCGGATCCATACGAGCGCGGCGACCGTCGCGGTGCTCCCCGAGGCCGAGGACATCGACGTCGAGATCGATCCGAACGACCTCGAGGTCGACGTGTTCCGCGCCACGGGGCCGGGCGGGCAGTCGGTGAACACGACCGACTCCGCGGTCAGGATCACGCACAAGCCGACGGGCCTCGTCGTGTCGTGTCAGGACGAGAAGAGCCAGCTGCAGAACAAGGACAAGGCCATGCGCATCCTCCGTTCGCGGCTGCTCCAGGCGGAACAGGATCGCCAGCACGCCGAGGTGAGCGCCGCGCGGCGCGACCAGGTGAAGGGCGGTGGGCGTTCCGAGAAGATCCGCACGTACAACTACAAGGAGAACCGGCTCACGGATCACCGCATCCCGATCACGTTGCATTCTCTCGATCGAGTGCTCGACGGCGAGCTCGACGACGTGGTCGACGCCCTCGGGGCCGACGAACGCTCGCGCCAACTCGGCGGTGAGTGAGTCCGTACCGCGATGACGTGGCGGGAGTTGCGAGCAGAGGTCGAGCGCGAGCTCGCCCGCGCCGGCGTGGGGCCGGTGGAAACCGAGGCGAGATACATGCTCGAGCGCGCGTCCGGTTACGACGCCGCCGAATGGTTCGAGATCGCCGACGCCGCGCCGCCCGCGCTCGCCGAACGGAAGTTGCGCGACATGGTGCGCAGGCGGGTAGCCGGCGAACCACTGCAGTACGTGCTCGGTGGTTGGGGATTCCGCGGCCTCGATCTCTTCGTCGATCCGCGCGTGCTCATACCGAGACCCGAGACGGAATGGGTCGTCGAGGTCGCGTTGGAGGAGGCGGCGCGGGTCGGCCTACGCCGCACGCGGCGCCGACTCTCACTCGTGGAGGCGCACGTACCGGCGGCGGTCGCCGACATCGGGACCGGCTCGGGCGCGATCGCGATCGCGCTCGCCGCCGAGCTCCCCGACGTCGAGGTCTGGGCAACGGATGTGAGCGAGGACGGGCTCGCGGTGGCGCGCGCGAACGTCGCCGGCTGCGCGGCAACCCGAGTGCGGCTGGCGGAACCGGGTGCATGGTTCGATCCGCTGCCGGCGCGTCTGCGTGGTTCGCTGCGGCTGATCGTGTCGAACCCGCCGTACATCGCCGAGCACGAGGTGTCCGACCTTCCCGACGAGGTCGCCGCCTACGAGCCGCGTGGCGCGCTGGTGTCGGGACCGTCCGGGACCGAGGCGATCGAGGTGCTGCTGGAGCGGGCGCCGGAGTGGCTCGCGCCGGGCGCGGCGCTGGTGTGCGAGATCGCGCCGCATCAGGCGGGCGCGATGACGGAGCTCGGGCGGTCACTCGGATACGAGACGGTCATGGTGCGCGACGATCTCACGGGACGGGCCCGCGTGCTCGTGGCGCGTACCGGGTAGGTTCCCCCCGATGGCCGCCGAAGATCAGCTCGACGTCGACGGGATGCTCGAACGATTTCGCGAGCGAGCGGACGCAGTGCAGCGCCGGCCGCTGCCGCCCGTCGCGGGGCCCGAACGTCAGCAGTTCCTCGAACGGGCGCAGCTCGACTTCCAGGACTTCGCGATGATCGGCGACTCGGCCTGGGCTTTCGTCGACGGCGTCCTCACCCTGACGATCGATCTCCGCCCGAGCTGAGTCGCGCCCGACGGCAGCAGCGGTCAGAGGCGCGAGAGAAACGCGCGGTCGACGGCGACCCACAGCGTCTTCGAGTACGGGTAGAACGCGATCGGGCCGAGCCCCATGAGCGGAAGCTCCGCTATCAGAAGCGTCACCCACGGGATGTCGGGGACCGTCATCGCGCTGAAGACGACGAGCAGGATCGTGAACAGAATTCCGATGACCATCGTGTTGATGGCGACTGCTCCTACCCAGTAGCCGGGCTCGCGTTCGAAGTGCAGATGGCAGTTCGGGCAGTCGGAGACCATGTGGAACCAGCGCCGGAACAGTTTGCCCGCGCCGCACCGTGGACATTTTCGCCGTAGACCGCGCCAGAGCATGAGTCCGCGGGACGGTTGCATCGCGTCGTTGGCCGTCAACCGGCGATGGTGTTCGTCGTACCGTCGTTTCCGAACTTCACGCGTCGGCCCTCCCACGGCTCGGACGTCATGGCACCCAGCATGTCGGTGTCGCGTGCGTTCGCGATGACGCGCCGACCGTCGTCGGCGATCGCGGCGACGATGCCGACGGACGGTGTGCCGTCGCCGGCGAACGCGATCGACGTCGCCTCGATCGTCGCTTCCGTGACCACCAGACCGGCCGGTTCCCGTGCGGGCTGCGCATCGACCACGACCTGCACGTTCATGCGCTCGAAGGGACGGGTCGGCGGCCGGGTCGACCAGATGGCGGCGGCGTGCTTCGTCAGGTACCAGCCCAGCGCGGTAGTCAGGCCGACGGCGCCCGGCTGCGCGCGCAACACGTCGACCATCGCCGCGATCCCGTGCGTCGGGTAGTTGTTGACCGGTCCGCCCGCGAACCCGAGACCGCCGGTGACAGTGAGTGGACGGCGATCGTCGGGTGCGATGCCCAAAGCGGCGCGGCCGATCTGCACCGCGGACGGG
>JAUZEI010000313.1 GCA_030839105.1 Actinomycetota bacterium | reverse complement strand
CGCGGTCGAGGGGGTGCGGCTGTTGCGCATCGTCGGCCTCTACAAGACGTCGCTGTACGTGCGCGCCGACGCGTTCATCGAGGGCCGCAGCCCGGTGTGGATCTCCTGGGCCGCGCTCCACAGCTTCTGGCTGCTCGCACTGCTGTCGATCGCCGGGGGAGTGATACTCCGTCGCCGGCACGTCGTTCCCGTGTACCCGCTCATCGCGCCGATCGTCGTCGTATGCTTCACCGTCGTCGTGACCTACGCGAGCACGCGCTTTCGCACGACCGCCGAACCCGCGATCGTCGTGCTCGCCGCGGTCGCAGTCGACGCCGCCATCCAGCGCGTGCTCGGTCGTGCGCGCCGGAGCGCCGTTTACGCTTCGGTGAGGAACTGATCGGTGTTGCGCGCGACCACGGCCATGATCGGACCCTGCGGATTCACTCCGGGCGCCTCGGGCAGCAACGACGCGTCGTTCACCCGCAGGTTGTCGTAGCCCCAGACCCGGCCGAAGCTGTCGGCGCCGGTGCGTTCCCGGTTCTCGCCGATACGCACGGTCGAGGTGAGGTGCACCGTCATGAGGTTGGCGGCGTTGCGGGTGAGCGCGTCCCACCACTGCACGAGATCGTCGGGTCCGCGGGCGACGCCGCCGCCCGTCACCGACGGATACAGCTCCGTCGCGCCCGCCGCGAGCAGCACCTCGCCCAGGTGCACGAGCGCCCGCGCGAGCCGGCTCATGTCGCCCTCGGTGAGGTTGTACGTGACGAGGGGCGAGCGGGCGCCGGGCAGGGCGAGCACCCGACCCGAACCCTCACTACGGATGGCGGCGTAGTAGACGGCGACGTGTTCCCAGTGCGCGAGCGCGTCGGCGTAGTCGGCGTCGGAGTCGGCCAATGCGAGTGCCACGTGACCGCGGCGACTCGCGGAGCCGCCGATCGTGAGGCCGGGCGCGAACTCCGTGACGCGGTGCATCGGCACGTCGCCGTGATCGATCGGGGAATTGAAGCGTGCCGCGATCTTCACCGTCGGGTGCATCTTCAGCCCGCGCCCGATATTCCGCCGGATGCCACTGCGTTGCAGCAACGCGGGCGTCTGGGTCGCGCCCGCGCACACGAACACGTGGTCGGCGCGCACGAACAACTCGCGCGTCGAGCCGTCGGGCATCGTCTGTTCGCATGCGGCACCGACGACGCGCCGGCCGTCGCGTACGAGCTTGGCCACGCGGCAGTCGGCGACGACCTGTGCGCCTGCTTCCGTGGCGGCGGGGAGGAGGGTGCGCGCCATTGTCTGCTTGACCGCAAGGCCATTCGACTCGTACCGGAAGACCCGGGAGAATTCGACGGATCGCCAACCGAGTTTCGCCGCACCACGTTCGAGCACGGCCGACGACGCGGGCGGCGCGCCCGGAAGCCGGGAGACACCGAGCTCGGCCTCGATGCGGCCCGCGTAGCCGTCGAGCGCATCGGTGGTGAACTCGTCGATGCGATAGTCGCGTTGCCACTCTTCGGCGAGCTCGGGCGGCAACCGGTGGTAGAGCCCGCTGTTGATCTCGGTGCTACCGCCGACGCACCGCCCCTCGGCGTACGCGATCGCCGGTCGTCCGAGCGCGGCGCACGAACCTCCGTGGCGATACTTGGCGACCATCTCCTCGAGCGAGAAGGGCTCGAGCGCGTCGGGGTCGACCCACGGGCCCTCTTCGAGCACCATGACCGTCCGCCCCGCCCGGGCGAGTGCGGCCGCGGTGACGGCTCCCCCCGCGCCCGAACCGATGATGAGCACGTCGGTCTGCACCGTTTCGCGCGGGGGCTTCACGCGCCGCTCCGGATTCTCACATGCTCCCACCGGCGCCGGCCGCGAATTCGTTCTCGGCGAAGAGCACGAGCGAGTGGAGGAGGCGGACGTACTGGCGGATCGGATCGATCTTGCTGGACCGCCAGCGGTCGAGGCGTGCGGGCAAGGCGTGCGGGTCGAATCTGCCGACGCGGTGCTCGAGCCACGAGCGGCTACCGAGCACGATGGATTCCGCCGCGACGCCGGCGCGGAGATGCTCGGGCATCGAGTGCAGCGTGGTCGCCACGTACGACTCGACCGCCGAGCGGGTGCCGGCGTCGAGGGTCGGGCTCATGAGCGTGCTGACGACCTGCCGCTCGAACCAAAGCACGAATCGAGCCTACCCAGTGACCCGCGCCGGAAGGGAGTTCGCGCGCGCCCTCCGCACGCGTTGCCACGCGGCGTGGAGCGCGACCGCGGCCAGCACCAGGAGAGCAGGCTCGGCCGCGATGCGGAATCGCTGCTGACCGTAGGTAGCAGCCGCGACGAGCGTCACCGTCATCGCCGTTGCCACCAGGGGCCAGACGAGTCGCCGTCTCCGGCGCAGGATCACCGCGCCCACGATCGCGAAGGGCAGCAACGCCCAATACATGACGGTCCCGCGCATCTGCCAGGCGCGCGGTCGCCCCTCGAGCGACTCGAAGTCGACCTGGTGCTTCGGCGCGTACAGGCCCCACGTCCGCAGCACCCGTACGACCGCGACCTTCGGAAGTTGGCCGAGATGCCTGCGGGCGTAATGCAGGCCGGCGCGGGTGTCGGTGTTCGCGGCCGAAGCCTCGTCGAAGCGCGGATCGGCGATGTCGAAGCCCTCGAAGCACGCCTGTGCCTGGTCGACCGGTGTCGCTGCCGCGCTCGACCCCGGCGTGTTCGTACCGGGTTGCGAGAACGTCTCGCGCCACAGGCCGATCTGCGGTCCGCCGTAGGTCGCGTCGCAGTTCGCACCGTCGATGAGCGTGCCCGCGTTGTTGGACACCGGCACGAACGTATGGAACCGCACCGCGTTGCGGATCGTCCAGGGCGCGATCACGACGACCGCGATGCCGAGCGTGACTGCCGCGCGCTGCAGGCGTTCGCGCGTCGAGAGGTTGCGCAGGAACGCGGCGAGCGGAACGACCACGACGATGCCGAGGAGGGTCCCTTCCGCCCGGGTCAGCGTCGCGAGTCCGACCGCGATGCCGAGCGCGACGAACCGTGACGGCTTCGGGTCGTCGTAGGCGCGGTACGCGGCGAGCAGGACGACGGTTACGAGCAGCACGTACAACGACTCGGCCATCAGTGTGGCGTCGGTCAGGAAGAGCATCGGGTAGACGGCGGCGAGCGCAGCTGCTATGAGGCCCGCGCCCGGTGAGGCGGTCCGGCGGCCGAGCAGCCCGATGAGCGCCACCGTCGCGGTGCCGACGAACGCGAGGAAGATTCGCTGTTCCTCGACGGAGTGTGCGCCCAGCCGCGCCGGGAGCGAGAGCAGCGCGGGAAACAGCGGCGGGTACTCGGCGGTCGGCCGCTGCACATGCAACAGCAGGTTGTCGAACGGACGGATGTATCCCGCCCCGTGCGCGAGTCGTTCCGCGAGGAGGTGGTAAGCGCTCGCATCCCCGAGCCGCGGCACCCGGGGCGAGACGACGACGATGAACACGATGCGTACGGCCAGCGCCACCAGCGCGATCGCACCCAACGCGAGTTCGAACCGATGCCCGGCGAGCCCGTCCGACGGGAGGTCGTCCACCTCCCCCTCACCCATGCCCGCCGATCGTACGCGTCCGAGCAGGTTGCGAGCGTTATCCGCGCTATACGCAGAAAACCCTCGCAACAGTTGTGCGCGAAACCTGCGCTATACGCAGAAAACCCTCGCAACAGTTGTGCGCGAAACCTGCGCTATGCGCGGGAAAGTCTCACAACCTGGGCGAAGGCGCGCGGCATTGGGCGAGAGCTACGGCGGGGTGAGGAGGGCGGTGCGGGCGTGCTGTTCGAAGGCGCGGGTGAGCGCGGCGGCGTCGGCCTCCGTGAAGCGCTCGTACCCGGTACCGCGTACCGGTCGCCACCACACCTCACCGGGTTCCGGGCCCCATTGCGCGGCGCGCAGTGGGCGTTTCGCGATCTTGTCGGCGCCCGTGACCGGGATCGCGTCGACGATTCGGACGAACCGCGGCGCCCATTTCGTGCCGAGGTCGGCTTGCGCGGCGAGGAAGCGGCCGAAGTCCTCCGCGTCGAACGACCTGCCCGCACGTAACTCGATCGCGCACATCACCTGATCTCCGGTGACCGGATCGGGCACGCCGTACACCGCGACCGCGCCGACGTCAGGATGGCGGCCGATGATGCGTTCGATCGGCGCCGCCGCGAAGTTCTCTCCGTCGACCCGGATCCAGTCGGCCGTGCGCCCGG
>JAUZEI010000308.1 GCA_030839105.1 Actinomycetota bacterium | reverse complement strand
CTGCTGCCGATTTGTGGTGTCCAACCCTGACCTCGATGTCGCTGCTGAGCAGCGGCGGGCTCGTCGACGGTTGCGCGGCTCTACGGACCTCGACTCGGTGAGTTCCTGCCGAAACGCTGAGGAGTGGCGTGCTCGGATCGGAACCGCCCGTATTCAAGATCAAGGTTCCGTCGAGGTACACGTCGACGACGCCAACCGGCGAACCTTGCGTGCTGGGGACGGCGCCCAGTGGAGCGGGCGCCGCGCCCGCCGGTGTCGCAGCCCACCACCCGCTCAGCAAGCTGGTCAATGTTGCAGCGAACATCGCGCAGACGACTGGCTTGCGCGCCGTCCTCCGCTGAACGCCGGCCCTTCCGAAGGCAGTCGTTGCTCGCCCCACAACCCGTCTCTTTCGCAGCGGTCTTCACGTGCGGAGCTCATGAAGATCGCCCGCCCGTCCTCACCCGTCGCTACCCCCACGGCCGGGACCAAAACGCGTCACCAATGTCGGTGGTGAATAAGTGAGCGGTGATGCCGAAGTGGCGAACTGAGCGGACGTGTGTACGCCGTGGCGTACGATTTATGGCAAACGTTGTCGTCTGGGATGCCGCATGCTCCGCGCGCATCTCTTGCAAGGAGCGCGGCCATCCGATCCGGGCCGTACCTCGCAGACGTGCTTTCGTGGCGCGCGGAGGCGGTTAGCTCGTGACGGTGATGGTTGTTGCGGGCGACCAGCCGCAGCTGGCGTTGGCGTTGTTGCGGAGTCGGGCGCGGAAGGAATAAGCGCCGGGCCCGGCGTCCGGGGCGAAATTGCGTTGTGTAGCGAGGGTCCCGGTTCGCCATGTGGTCCAGGCGCCGTTGGGTCGCTTGATCTGGGCATCGAAGGTGAGTCCCGCTGGTGGAGCGGTGACCGACCAGGTGACCGTGAAGCTTGTGGTGAGCGGGCCGGTCGAGGGTGCGGCTCTGGTCGGCACGGCGACGGTCATGGTGTGACCGGAGTAGTGGTCGAGGATCGGGAACGTGCACGCAGTATTGAAGGTGTAGACGAAGAAGTTCGGTGGCGGTCGCCGTTGGGAGTTGAACAGGTGCAGCGCACTGTTGTCGAGGACGGAGTGGAAGCCTGTTCCGGCGAAGATCCAATCGACGTTGTTTCCCTGACGGACCCGGAGCGTCGCGATCGAAAACCCGCTATCGGAGTCGTGGGGGTAGCTCGTGTCGGGACTCACGAGATGTGTGGTGTTCGTTCCCCACGACGGCATGGCGCCGATGACCGGCAGAGTCAGGCCGGAGGCGGTGAGGTCGGAGAGCCCGCTGCAGCGGTACGACGGGTCGGGCTTGCCGTACAAGATCTTCGTTCCGTCCGGTGCCCACGCGGGCGCTCCGCCCACCGTCTTGGCGCATGCGTCGACGAGATCGTCGATTCTGGTTTTGCCGGTACCGCCGACGAGGATCGTGTCGAGATCGCCGGTATCGAAATCGACGACGGCGAATCTGGTGCCGTCGGGCGACCAGGATGGCTGGATCGGCCGAAAGTCAAGCGACACCGCAACGCGGTTCGATCCGTCCGACTTGATGATCTCGAGGGTGTCGGTCCCCGTGTCGAGATCCCAACGGTTGAACGCAATATGCGTGCCGTCGGGCGACCAGGTCGGTGATTGGTCGTCGGCAGTGCCTGTCGTGCGTCGCGTCTGGTTCGTTCCCGCGGGAGTCATCGTGTAGATGTTGTGCGAGGCGCCGCCACTGGTCGCACGCGTAAAAGCAATCGTGGTGCCATCGCGCGACCACGACGGGTGCCGCGCGTCTTCCCCGGCAACGTTGGTCAGCTGTGTCTTGGCGCTGCCGTTGGCGTTCATCAGCCACACATGGCCTGAATTCACGTAAACGATCTTGGTTCCGTCGGGTGACCAGTCTGGAGAGGTGTTGCCGCCGCTCGATGTGGTCAGCCGCGTGTGTCCCGTCCCGTCCGGGTTCACGACGTCGATCTCGGTCCCGACCGATGTTGTGGCGACGTAGGCGATCTGCCCGCTGGGGACCGCGGCCACCGCTCGCCGAAGCGGGCCCGTTACGGCAATGAGCGACGCGACGCACACCAGCACCGCGCCCGCGCAACGTTTCGCTCCACGACCGCCCGAACGCGAAATTACGGACCTGGCCGTCATTCGCTTCGTGTCCGTGCCGGGAGCCACGTGCACATCGTGCCCGATCCGGGACGTCTATGCGAGCGGCTGGATCAGGCTCGCTTCAGACCAACGGACCCATCGTGCGGAGGTGACCGGATCACTCGCGCGTCACCGCGGCGTGCGCGCGGTGACGAGCAAGTGACGCGTGGCACGAGACCGTGCCTGTCGCCTAGGCGATCTCTTCGCGCCAGGCCATCGCCTGGAGCTCGATCGCGACGGCGTCCATCACGTCGATGACGGGCTCCACGCGGAAGCTGAACGCGGCGAGGGCGGTGGTGAGCACGTGGATCTCGGCGATGTTGTCGGTCTCGATGACCGCGTACCCGCCCCAGTCGCCGATGCGCACAACGAACTGGTGGAACGTCATGCCCTTCGGCATGTCCCACTGGCGGAACACGTCGAGGATGCGGGTCTGCGCGGCTTCGTACTCGGACGGCCCGGCTGTGGGGCGTTCGTTCCAGCTCACGACGTACTTCCGGTACTCGGGTGCTTCGGTTACGGGTGTGTTCATGACGTGTCTCCAGTCGTTGTTCGATGAGCTGGCGACGTAGGGCTGTCGCTACTGCGAGTGATTCTGGTGTCGGCCGGCTTGGAACTTGCCGTGTGATCGTGCAAGAGCGGGCGCATCACTTGCGCATCACCATCCTCAGTGCAGGGTGATGCGCGAACGACGCGGCCGCAGGGACATCGTCGGAAGAAACGACCCGCCCGAGGAGGAATGCGATGAGGACCATCATGATCTTCCAGGAGGTGGACAACGTCGAACACTGGCTCGAGTCGCCGAGGCGGCGAGAGGTCTTCGGCCCGCTTGGGATCACCGCCCGTACGTTCGTCGACCGCGCGCACTCCAACCGCGTCGGGCTGATCGTCGAGGTCGCGAGCATGGAACTCTTCCGGGAGGCGATGGGCTCGCCGGCCGCGGCCGAAGCCCTCACCTACGACGGTGTGCGCCCCGACACGGTGCAGGTCTTCATCGAGGGCTGACCCCGGCGAGGGCGTCGATCTGCGGTAGCCAGCTCCGAAAGCCACCCTCGCGGCACAGCGCCGACGCTTCGCCCAGCCACGCCTCGCACTCGTGGTCGAGCGAGCCGTCCCGCCGCTGCCGGCTCTGCGCGAGCGCGAAGAGCGTCGTCGCCCGGTGGTATTTCCATCCGAACGCGGTCGCAATGTCGAGCGCGGATCGCAGGTACTGCTCCGCGATCTCGTGCTGCCCCAGAAGGGACGCCAGCTTGCCCGCATACGCGGCGACCGGACCCTGACTGGTTGCGCCGTTGAATGCCACCTCGGCCACGAAGGGTTCGATGAGGGGAAGCAGGTGCTGCGCGGCTTCGGTATCGCCGAGCTCGATCGTGAGCACGGCGTAGCCGATGACCGATGTCATCCAGACGTTGTCGACGGAGATCTCACG
>JAUZEI010000266.1 GCA_030839105.1 Actinomycetota bacterium | reverse complement strand
CCGCGCTCGCGTGGCCACCGGCGATGCGCACCCAGTGGTCGTCCCGGAACCCAACCTTCTCGGGCGGATCCTCGAGCCGCGAGGGAACCAAGAGCGGCCGGAGATTCTCGAGCATCGAGTTCTCCGCGACCCGCGCGGCGCGATTCGCCGAACGCACCGACGCGAACGTCGCCAGGGCGAGCACGAGAGTTCCCCCCGCCGTGGAGATTGACGCGATCGTCGACCAGTCGGACACGACGAAAAGCTAATCGCGGCGTTACGAGTTCGAGTACACCCGCTCCGGCTTCACCAACACGGCGGTCCGTCCTTCGGAGGCCATGACGCGGTCATATTCCTCCCAGTTGTCGTGCGTCCCGCCGGCTGCGGTGAAGATCTCGCGCAGCAACAGTCGAAGTCGATCCGCGTCGATGCCCGGTTTCGGGTCGTCGGGTCCGATCAGCTCGGTCGGTCCTTCGACCGCGACCCACTGCCACCCGGATTTCGCGACGAGGGTGGTGCGGGGCCGGCGCCGCAGGTTTGCCAACTTCCGCGAGCCTCCCGCGGCGACGAGTCCGACGACGGGCGCACCGGAGACCGGATGGTCGAGCACGCCGGCGTTGACGACCGAGGCCTGGACGGATCCGTCGTCCCGGGCCGTCGTGACGACACCGAGCCCCTGGTCGGCGGCGGAGATACGCGCGAAGTCGCGGAGATCGCTCATGCGGTGCAGCGTAGACAGTCGCATTCTGCGCACCAACTGTGGTTCGCCACATTCAACGTTGTGATAGATAGATCGAAATACTTCGCGCAGGATCGCGGTCCATTGTGTGAGCGCTATTCGCGTCCGGACGAGCGATTTTCTGCTTGTGATACAACTACCCGCGCTCATTCGGCATACCGATATAGCGAGTTCGACCACATCCGAGAAAGGCCGCATCATGGCGCGCAAACCGGCTGCCAAGCCCGAGGTCAGAGTCTCCACTTCGGAGGAGGCTGAACTTGCGGTGAAGGAGTATCTCGAGACGATCGGTAAGCCCAAGGCGCGCGGTCGCCAGGCCCGCCCCAAGGCCGATTTCGAAGCGGCGACCGAAGGCATTTCCGACCCCCTCGCCAAGCTCGCGGCGATCAAGGCCGAGCGCGAGCGCGTGGCGAACATCGTCGTCGGCGACTCCGCCGAAGAGGGCTTCGTCAAATACGGCAAAGTGTGGGCGAAGATCCACGACTACGGCCGCGAAGACTTCGCCGCCCTCGGAGTTTCCCGGCGGGTTCTCGATGCGGTATTCGGTGGCGGTACGCCGAAAGTGCGCGTCGTGACGACCGGCCGTGCTCCCCGCGTCAGCACCAAAGATCTTTCGGATGCAATCACGTCAAAACCGCCGGGAACGTGGCTCACCGTCTCCGCGTTGATGCGCGAAGTCGGCGGGTCCCCGGCCACCGTTCGGAAGGTGCTCGACGAGCTCGCGAGCGAGGGCACGGTGACCGACCCTATCGACGACCCCAAGCATTCGGGCAAGGGCCGGGCGCCGAAGGTCTGGGAGCGCAACTAGCCCTCGACCGCTCCCGCCGAAGCCTTCAGCTCAGAGAGCCGGCGATGATGTCGCCGACGGCTTCGTGCTCGGTGAGGAACCCGTCGTGCCCCGCGATCGAGTGCACGACCTCGACGCCTTTGTTGCGCGGTATGTGATCGGCGAGCTCGTGCTGAAGTCGCAGCGGGTAGAGGCCGTCACTCGAGATACCCGCGATGGTCACTTCCGCGGTGACGCGCCGCAGCGCCTCGGCCACACCGCCGCGTCCGCGCCCGACATCGTGGTGATTCATCGCGCGTGACAAGACGATGTAGCTGTTCGCGTCGAAGCGGTGCGCGAGTTTCTCGCCGTGATACTCCAGATACGACTCGACGGTGTAGAGCCCACCCTCGAACGGGTGCTCGTCGTTCTGGTGCCCGCGGTTGAAGCGCTGTTCGAGCTCGAGCTCCGAGCGATACGACACCTGACCGATTCCGCGCGCGATCGCCATCCCGCGCCACGGTCCCTCGGCCTCGTCGTAGTAGTCGCCGCCGTGAAAGCACGGGTCGGCTTCGATGGCCCGGATCTGCAGCGAGCACAGCGCGATCTCCTGCGCGGTCGCAGCCGCGCCGGACGCGATGACAACCGCGCGCGGCACCCGGTCGGGGTACTTGACCGCCCATTCGAGCGCCCGCTGTCCACCCATCGATCCACCGATCACCGCATACCAGCGGCCGATTCCGAGGTGATCGGCGAACGCGGCCTCGAGCAAGACCTGATCGCGGATCGTCGTGACCGGAAAGCGCGAGCCGAACGGCTTGCCCGTCTGGGGATCGATCGACGCCGGGCCCGACGTGCCCTGACAGCCGCCCAACACATTGGGGCACACGACGAAGAACCGGCCGGTGTCGATGGCCCGCCCGGGACCGATCAACGGGTTCCACCAACCCAGCTGCGAATGTCCCGGACCGCTCGGCCCGGCTGCGTGACTGTCGAGCGAGAGGGCGTGCAGCAACAGGACGGCGTTGGACGCGTCGGCGTTCAACGTCCCCCACGTCTCGTACGCGACGGTGACCGACGACAACGCGCCGCCCGCGCGGAGTTCGAGCGGACGATCGGTGAACAACGTCGCGAACTGCCGGTCACCGACCGGATCGCCGGGCCGCCACGCACCCGTGACGGGAGGACCCCCCGTCACGTCACTCACGTCACGTCGCCCACGGCACTGGGCTCACGACGACTTCGCGGCGCGCAACCCCGCGTCGAGATCGGCGAGGATGTCGTCGAGCGTCTCGATACCCACCGAGAGGCGCACGAGGCCGGGCGTCACACCCGTCGTCGCCTGCTCGCTCAGCTCGAGCTGGCTGTGCGTCGTACTGGCCGGATGGATCGCGAGGCTTCGCACGTCGCCGACGTTCGCGAGATGGCTGAACAACTCGAGGCTGTCGATGAAGTTGCGGCCGGCGTCGACGCCCCCCTTCAACTCGAACGCGACGATCG
>JAUZEI010000263.1 GCA_030839105.1 Actinomycetota bacterium | reverse complement strand
GCGGGCGCCGCACTCAGCTGCACCCCGAACAACGGACCGCGGGCAGCGGTGGCCGGAGTCGCGACGTTCGTCGGCTGTGACATCAACCTCGCCAGCGGAACGGCCTATACGTTGCGCGCGGTCGACGGTGTGCTCACGGCTGCAACGAGCACCGGCATCACGGTCTCGATCGGAGCGGCGACACAACTCGCGTTCGCGACCCAGCCGAGCGCGACCGCTACCGGCGGCGTCGACTTCGCCCAGCAGCCCGTCGTCGTTATCACGGACGCCGGTGGGAACACCGTCAACAACACCAGCGGAGTGACCCTTACGATCACCACTCCGGCCGGGGCGACGCTCGGCTGCACGAACAACGGCCCGCTCAACGCGACGGCCGGCATCGCGACCTTCGCCGGTTGCGACATCGACCTCGCGAGCACGACGCCATACACGTTGCACGCTGCGGACGGAGTTCTGAACACTGCGTCGAGCAACGCAATAACAATCAGCGTCGGTCCCGCGACGCAGCTCGGCTTCACGCTGTCTCCGACGTCGACCGTCAGCAACACCGACTTCGACGCGCAGCCCCAGGTCGCCGTCGAGGACGCGGGCGGCAACATCGTGACGGGTACCAACTCGGGCGGAGTCACGTTGAACGTCACGGCCCACACGCCGGCGTCGAACCTGACCTGCACCGGGTCCACCCTGACCGTCGCCGTGGTCGACGGTGTCGCCACCTTCTCGGGATGCAGCATGGACATCGCGGGTACCGAGTTCACCTTGACGGCGAACGACGGGCCGCTGACCGGTACGAGCACTGCCTTCGACATCACGGGTGGCGCGGCCGTGTCGATGCAGTTCACAGCCTCACCCGGGGCCAGCCTGACTGCGACGAACTTCGCCACGCAGCCCGTCGTGCGGTTGCTCGACGCGGTCGGCAATGTTGCGACCAACGACAACACGACAGTCATCGCATTGGACCTGACTCGACCCTCCGGTCCGACCGGGGCCGTGCTGACCTGTAGCTCGGTCGCCGTGACCGTCGTCGCCGGGGTCGCAAACTTCGCGGGTTGCAGCGTCGATCGGGCCAGCACCGTCAACTACACCTTGAGCTCGTCGTTCACCGGCGCTTTCGATGCGGTGAGCAACCCGTTCGTCGTCACCGACCCCGTCATCCCCTGATCACGGACGCCCCCTCCGGATCTCGACGCGGCGTCCTTCGATCATCCTCGGGTGATCGACGGGCGCTTCGCCGCGCGGCAACGAGGATCGTTCAGGCGACGCGCGCGACGTAGCGACAGATTGCCGCCGCTTCCGCGATCGGATCGACGTCACGCAGGCGCGCGCTTTCGCGAGCGCACCACCAGCACGAGGCGACCGCACCCTCGAGCGCATGCCGGTCGCCGCGCGCGAGCGCGTCGTCGACGAATACGGCGCGCGCCATCTCCTCGACCGCGGCCGGCACGCGGGCCACGTGCAGGCACTCGGCCCCGAGCGTGACGACTCCCGGGTCGCCGAAGCGGTCGATCGCGGCCCCGGAGAACTCGCGCACGATCCCGGCCGCGCCGTCGGGCGGGGGTGCGAGCCGGAGATAGACCCGTACGATCGCGGGCGCGGCCCGAACCGCCTCCTCCGCGACACCGGAGTCGCAGGTGTCGTCGAGCAGCAGTCGCACTCCCTCGTCGTCACCGCGCAGGCACGCGACGACGGGCGCGAGCAACGCACCCACCGCTCGGGCCGCCGCCGGAAGGTCGGGCTCGGGAGGCATCGACATCTCCATTGTTCTCGGTCCTTCGTTCTCGGCAGGTTCCCCTCGACCAGTTAGGGCTTCACAGAACACACCACCGCTACGATCCTTGCGCGTGACCACCACCCCCGGCGCGGATGCCGCGTCCACGATCCGCTACGAGGTCGACGGCGCGGTCGCGACCATCACGCTGAATCGGCCCCGCGCCGCGAATGCCCAGAACAGCCGAATGATCGAAGAGCTCGATGCTGCGTTCGACCGCGCCGACGCCGACGACGAGGTCCGGGTCGTCGTGCTGGGTGCCGAGGGCAAGCACTTCTCGGCCGGTCACGACCTCAAGGAGCTCCTCGCAGGGGAGGAACACTGGTCGGCGCTGCGGGCCACGCCCGAGGGCAAGCTGCGCCACGAGCAGGTCATGTACTTCGACAAGCTGGTCAAGATCCGCGACCTGCGCAAGGTCACGATCGCGGCGGTCCAGGGAACCTGCTCCGCCGCCGGTCTCATGCTCGCGTGCATGTGTGATCTGATCGTCGCGGCCGACGACGCGCGCTTCTCCAATCCCGTCCTGCGCATGTCGGGGGTCGGGGTCGAGCTCCTCGTCGAGCCGTGGGAGCTCGGGCCGCGCAAGGCCAAGGAGTTCCTCTTCTGCGCACAGGAGTTCGGCGCGGTCGATGCCGAGCGCTACGGACTCGTGAATCGCGTCGTGCCCCGCTCGGAGCTGGAAGGCGCGGCGCGCGCGATGGCGGAACAGGTCGCGCTCGTACCGCCCCTCACCGCGGAAGCGGTGAAGGCGTCGATCAATCACATGGTCGACGGTATGGGTCAGCGGGAGTCGTGGCGCTACCACTTCATGCTCCACCAGTTCGTCTCGAACACGCCGACCGCGCTGGCCAGGGTGGAAGCACGCAAGTCCGGCGGTATGGACGCGGTGAAGAAGGAACAGGGCGGCTCGTGAGCGGTGCGCTCGACGGCGTTCGCGTGCTCGACCTGGGCACACGCATCGCCGCGCCCTTCTGCGCGGGGCTGCTCGGCGAGCAGGGAGCCGAGGTCATCAAGATCGAGCAACCGCGCGGCGGCGACTTCATGCGCGAGATCGGTCCGTTCGTCGACGGCTATTCGCTCTTCTGGGCGGTCGAAGGCCGGGGTCGCAAGAGCGTGACGATCGACCTCCGCAC
>JAUZEI010000605.1 GCA_030839105.1 Actinomycetota bacterium | reverse complement strand
ACCAGCTCCTCGAGCTCTCCGATGACTTCGCCGGTCGCGCCGAGTTCCATGAGGGCTGCGAGCCGTTCTTCGACGAGACGGAGACGAAGGCCATCCAGCTGCGCTCGATGGGGTGCGAGCCACTCGGCGTCGCTCGCGTCGTACAAGCCCTCACCTCGAAACAACGCCAGAGCCGCCGCGCACGCTCGCGCCGTGTTGGACGCGTCGTCGGCAATCCGAAAGGCCACTGCCTCATCGGCGAGACGCGCGACCTCTAGGGCATCGATCGCGCTCGCCTCGACCGCGAGGCTGTAGCCGTCGGTGCTGCCGATGACGAGCTGCGGATCGCCGAGGGCCCGACGTAGCTGCGACACCTTCGACTGCAACGTGTTCCTGCCCGTCCCTACGGCATCCTCGGCCCAGAGGTCCTCCAACAGCCGCTCGGTTCGCACCGTCGTTCCCGCAACGAGGGCGAGTCGGGCCAGAAGTTCGGTCGTCTTGCCCGCAGGTACGGTCACTCGTTCGCCGTCGCGGTGGACCTCGACGGGACCGAGGATCGCGACGGTAAGCACGGGCGAAGGATAAGAGCGGGGCCGCGGAGCAGGCCGCGTCAGCCGATCATCAGAGCCGCGCCAGCGCGTACCCCGACACTCGGTCCATGAACGATTCGGGCCTCGAAGACCTCATCCGGCGCCTCACGGTGCATGGCGACGCCGAGAAGGGCGCCACGATCGCTTCGATCCGAACGAGTTCCGACCCGATCCTGTTGATCGCGGCGGCCCTGTTCGACGCCGGCTCGGGCGATTCTCTGGAGCGTGCCGCTCGCAACGCGACCAGCACGCGAGATCGCCAACTCGTCGCCATTGCGACCGCCCTCCTCGAACGCGACCACGACCGCGTGGATGCGCTGGTTCGAGACCATCTCGTCGACTTCCCCGCCAACCCCATCGTCGCCTGGATCGTCGCCAACGGCACGCCCGGCTCACGCACACACGAAGGAGAACGGTCATGAACAGCACACGCAGCACGGCCCGCGAGCAGTCGGTCATCGCCACCGTCGGGCGGGAAGAGGTCGCGACGAAGAAGGGACACATCGGTCGCGTCGTCGCCGGCTCAGTGATCGGCGGCCTCGTCGTGGCGGTCTTCCTCGTCGCCGTTCCTTTCGCAGGAGCAACCGAAGCCGTCATCACCGGTTTGGTGTTGCTCACCTTCGGTGCCGCCTGGTTCGCGCTGGCGATGCTGTCGCAACGTCGGACGGATCAGCCGCAGCGCTGGGCCTTCGTGCCCGCGGCCTTCATGGCAATCTCCGGCGCCGTTGTGCTGGCGGTCGCGCCGACCGGTAACGAACTCGGATGGGTCTGGCCGCCGGTCGTCATCGCTCTGGTCGTGTGGATGATCGTGCGCGCCCGACAGCATCTCCGGAGCCGGACGCGCGTCTGGATCCTCTACCCGGTGTGCGCGGCACTGTTGCTGTCGAGCATCGGCGGCGCGTACGAGACGTACCGCGAGTCGACAGACCACTTCGCGATGGCCGGCCGGCTGATCGACGTCGGCGGTCACAAGCTGCACATCGACTGCACCGGCACCGGCAGTCCTACCGTCGTGCTCGAACCCGGCCTGGGCGAGCCGTCCACCGCGATGGCATGGATCGCCCCCGCCGTCGCCACAACCACCAGGGTCTGCGTCTACGACCGCGCCGGTCGCGGCTGGAGCGAATCCGCAGGGCGACCGCAGGACGGCGTTGAGGTCGCGACGGATCTACACACGCTGTTGGAGCGAGCCGGTGAGCGCGGGCCGTTCGTGCCGGCCGGTCACTCCGCCGGCGGCATCTACGTCCTCAACTTCGCGCACCTCTACCCGCAGCAGGTCGCGGGCGTCGTCCTGCTCGACTCGATGCATCCGGCGCAGTACACGAAGATCGCCGGGTGGCCCGCGTTCTATGAGATGTTCCGTCGGGCGTCCGCGGTGCTGCCGTCGCTGTCCCGCTTGGGTGTCGGTCGTGCCCTGTACGGGTCCGCGTACAGCGACCTGCCGGCTCGAGCTCGCGACGAGCAGCGGGCGTTCTGGGCCACGCCCCGCCACAGCCGCAGCGTCAGGGACGAGTTCTCCGAGATCCGCACTGCGATGGCCGAGGCTCGATCGCTGACCACCCTTGGCGATCGACCCCTCGTCGTACTGACCGCCGAAAAGCACGCAGAAGGCGGCTGGATGGCGGCGCAGAACGAGCTCGCCGCGCTGTCGACCAACAGTGACCACCAACTGCTTCCGAATGCCTCGCACTCGATGCTCACTGAGGACAAGGACACCGCCGCACGATCGAGCCGAGCGATCAACGAAGTCGTCAACGCAGTACGTGCCAAGACCGCCCTCACCGGGCACGGAGCCTGAGATGAACCACAAGACCCTCACGAACACGATCGCCGTTGTTCTCGGCACGGCGATCGCACTCTCTGCATGCGGAGGCGAGCGCGCTAGCCGCGCGACTTCACCTTCGAGCGTCACATCAACGGTCGCTGCCCCCAGTCCACGAGCCACAGCGGTTCTGGCGCCTTCCTTGCTGCCGGAACCTACCGGTCCCCTGTCAGTCGGAGTTCGCGTCGTCACGTCTCTGAGTCCCGTCGCTACCACCCGCGTCTGGTATCCCGCCCGAAGCGGGACCGGAACGGCCCCGGCGATCTACCTCGCGGATGAGGCAGCCGCCGCTTACGGTTTGCCGCCCGAGCAGTTGAAAGGTGCGGTGCCGCGAGCATCCGTCAACGCCGAGCCGGCGCCAACCACCGATGCGCGCGCCGCCGTCTTGCTCATGCCCGGCTGGGGTTTGCCCATGGCGTTGTCAACCTCCCTCGCACAAGACCTCGCGAGCAATGACTACGTGGTGGTGACGGTCGACCCGACGTTCGGCACCGAAGACCAAAACACGCTTCCGCCCAACACGGCCCGCCCCGGTCGAAGGTTGGACCAGATTTCTGCGGCGATCGACTTCGCAGCCGGACCGAGAATCTCGACCTTCGCCGGGCCCGTCGATCCGAACAAGATCGCGGTCGGAGGTCACTCCATCGCCGGCGCGGTCGCCTTCCAGGTGGCCCTCACTGATCGACGCGTCCACGCGGTGTTCGATCTTGACGGGTGGCTTCACGGGCCTGCGCTGGAAACGCCCGTCGCCGTTCCCGCGCTCATGGTCGACGCGTCCGGACTCGAGCCGGCGACGCGAACGGTCGTGGGTCGCACTACGACCGCGGTGACCGTAAAGCTCGCAGGTGCGACGCACCTCGACGTCACCGACCTGCCCTGCTTGGTACGAGGCCTCGGCGCCGCAGCGCGTCTGATCCGGCTGGGGAGCGTTGGCTGTGCCGGTACGACAACCACGAATGCGGTCGTTCTCAGCTTCCTCGACACCGTTCTGCGAGACGGCAGGCCAACACCATCTGCGGCCAGCTTGAGTCGCGGCTTGCCCGCGATCCGATAGGCCTACGCAGGAAGCACCAGCACGGACCCGAGCCCGACACCAAACAGAAGAGTCAGCACATGACAACGACATCAGCGGGAACAATGAAGGCGATCCTGCAGGACGCCTACGGCGCCCGAGACGTGTGGCGCG
Organism: Actinomycetota bacterium; assembly: GCA_030839105.1. Lineage (GTDB taxonomy): Bacteria > Actinomycetota > Acidimicrobiia > IMCC26256 > PALSA-610 > PALSA-610. The sequence continues at coordinate 1,608 of JAUZEI010000605.1, read as the reverse complement.
TCGGGGAGATCGCCGTTCCGCAAGTCACCGACAAGGAAGTACTCGTAAAGGTCCAGGCCGCGGGCCTGGACCGCGGGACGTGGCACCTCATGACGGGCCTGCCCTACCTCGGCCGCCTCGCCTTCGGGCTCCGCAGACCGAAGAATCCCGTCCCCGGCCGAGACCTCGCCGGCACAGTCGCGGCCGTCGGCTCCGCGGTGACGAAATTCGCCGTCGGCGATGCGGTGTTCGGCGTCGGGAGCGGGTCCTTCGCCGAGTACGCCATCGCCATCGAGGACAAACTCGCCCGTGCACCAGCCAACGTCACCGCCACCCAGGCCGCCGCCGTCCCCATCTCGGGGATGACCGCGATTCGGGCACTGCACGACGCAGGGCATCTCGCGCCGGGCCAGCGCGTCCTGATCGTCGGTGCATCCGGCGGTGTTGGAAGCTACGCAGTGCAGCTGGCAAAGGCGTTCGGATCACACGTCACCGGCGTGTGCAGCACGGCCAAGATCGATCTGGTCCGATCGCTCGGCGCCGACCGGGTCATCGACTACACCCACGACGACTTCGCCGACGGCACCCGCTACGACCTGATCCTCGACATTGGTGGAAGCTCGTCACTGTCACGACTGCGTCGCGCGCTGAGCCCGAGAGGAACGCTTGTCATCGTCGGGGGTGAGGGCGGCGGCAACCTCACGGGAATGGGCCGCCAACTCCGCGCCCTTGCGCTCGCGCCGTTCGTGCGACAACGGCTGACCCCGCTCGTTCCGAAAGAGCACCACGCCGATCTGGAACGACTCACCGCGTACATCGAGGCCGGTAATGTCACGCCGATCATCGACCGCACTTACCCGCTCGATCAAGCCGCCGACGCGATGCAGCGACTGATCGCCGGCCAGGTACGCGGCAAGATCACCATCACCACCTGAAACGCACGCGAACCGGGATGCAGCGGTTCCTGTATCGCGCGCCCTCGAATGTCGGCGTGCGACTGCCCCAGAACGCCGGATCAGCAACGTTCGTGATCATGCTGAAGCCGCGACGACGGCGTCGACGCTCGTCGTCAGTGGCCATGCTCCAGAACAGCTCGCCGGCACTGCCATCTGCAGACCTGCTGCTGATCGGGTGAGCTCGACGTCGTGTGAATCAGACGCACAGCTCGGTTGTGAAGTCTTGGTGACCGCGATCGGGTTGGCATTGCTGCGACCACGCCCCGGTCGCGAGCCGCCAGGTCTGGTCGGGTTGCCGTACGAGATGGAGGTTGTAGCGGACCGCGTGCACCGAGTCGTCGCGGAGACCGTCGGCGTTCACCACGACCTCGGCCGCTTGGGGCGAGAGCCCGGTCACGTGCGTCGCCACGGTGGATGCATCGATGGTGTCGGTATTGAGGAAGTCATTCGCAATGCGTTCCGGGGAACTCGCCCACGGCGGGTGCTCCGAGTCGAGGAGTGCGTTGAAGTTCGCGACTGCGATCGAGCCGTCGGGGTTGTTAGTGGGAGTGGTCCAGTTCGACAGCGAGGGTGACGTCGATGTCGTCGCCGTCCCGGCGGTAACGGTTGTGCTCGTCGTCGATGTGGTGGCGGGAACGGTGGAGCTCGAGGTCGACGCGGACGACCTGGTTGT
>JAUZEI010000243.1 GCA_030839105.1 Actinomycetota bacterium | reverse complement strand
ACCCACTTCGACGGCCAGGTCACTTGGGATCCGATGCTCACCCCGACGTGTTGGCACGGTGTCACCACAATTGTGATGGGCAACTGCGGGGTGGGGTTCGCGCCGGTCCGGCCCGACAAGCACGCGTGGCTCATCGGTCTGATGGAAGGCGTCGAGGACATCCCCGGCGCCGCGCTGTCGGAAGGCATCCAGTGGGGGTGGGAGCACTATCCGGAGTACCTCGATGCAGTCGACCGCGCGCCCAAGATGCTCGATGTCGGCGCGCAGGTCCCCCACGGCGCGGTACGCGGCTACGTGATGGGCGAGCGCGGCGCGAAGAACGAGCCCGCGACCGCCGACGACATCGAGGCGATGGCGCGCATCGTGCGCGAAGGAATGGAGGCCGGAGCGCTCGGCTTCTCGACGAGCCGCACGATTGCGCACATGGCGATCGACGGCGAACCCGTTCCCGGAACGTTCGCGGCCGAGGACGAGCTGTTCGGTATCGGCCGGGTCCTCGGCGAGCTCGGCACCGGCGTCTTCGAGCTCGCGCCCGCGGGTGCGCTCGGCGAAGACCTCGCGGCGCCCGAGCGCGAGATGGCGTGGATGCGCAAGCTCTCGGCCGCCATTCAGCGGCCCGTGACGTTTGCGCTTACTCAGAACGACCACGATCCGGAATCGTGGCGGTTGATGCTCGAGCTGTGCGCGCAGGCCACGGCGGAAGGCGCGCAGGTGCGACCGCAGGTTGCCGGACGGCCCGTGAGCTTGTTGCTCGGTCTACAGACGTTCCACCCGTTCGCCTACTGCCCGTCGTGGGCGCCGATCGGCGGGGCGACGCTGGCGGAGAAGGTCGCGGCGATGAGCGATCCCGCGCTCCGGGAGAAGCTGCTCGCCGAAGTCGACGACGCGATCGCGCCGATGAAGCAGTTCCTCGATCCCGAGCGCGCGTTCCCGATGGGCGAGACGCCGGACTACGAGCCGTCGCCCGACCGGAGTGTGGCCGGACTCGCCCGCGCCCGGAACCGACCCGAGATGGAAGTGTTCTACGACGCACTGCTCGCCGACGACGGGCTCGGTCTCGTGCTCCGTCCTCTCCTCAACTACACCGACTTCTCGCTCGACGCGGTGCGCGACATGTTGCTGCACCCGAGCAGTGCGTGGGGTCTCGGCGACGGCGGCGCGCACTGCGGCACCACGTGCGACGCGAGCACCCCCACCTACATGCTCGCCCACTGGGCCCGTGACCGCGCGTACGACCGTCTGCCGCTCGAGTGGATCGTGAAGAAGATGACCGCCGACACCGCGTCGCTCTACGGACTCTGCGATCGCGGTGTGTTGCAAGCGGGCAAGGTCGCCGACGTGAACGTCATCGACTTCGACCACGTGCAACTCGACCGCCCGACGATGGTCCACGACCTGCCGGGCGGCGCCCGTCGCTTCGTGCAACGGGCGCGCGGCTACCTCACGACCGTGAAGTCGGGCGAGGTCATCCTCTGCGACGGCGACGACCAGGGCGCGCGCCCGGGACGTCTGCTACGGGGTTCCCGTTAGGCGACCGTCGTCCGGAACCCGGACTCGTCAGACGCCCGGCTTCCAGACCATCAACACCAAGAAGATCACGACGACGATGTCGAGGGTCGCTCCGGCCGCGGCCATCCGCTTGCCGACGGCCTGAAGCTCGACGACCTGCGGCGGCGGGCCACCCGCGGGCGGCGGTCCCTGCTCCATCTCCGCGAGGAGCGCGTTGACTCGCTTGTGCCCGGGAATCAGGATCGAATGCGAGATACCGATCGCGATCACGTAGACCACGAGGCTCAACCAGATCCACGTTTGCGAGAACTTCCAGGCCTTGTCGCTGGCGAGCACGAGGAGGATGCCGAAGATCGGGATCGCGTAGATGAACTTCTCGGCGATGTTCGAAACGAAGTAGTTCGCCTCCGAGACCGCGCGGCCGGCGGGGGCCGGTCGCTTCTGGGCCTGCGCCGCGTAGATGCCGTTGAGCATGACTGCGCCCAGCCCGACGATGGCCACGAGGATATGGAGCACGAGCAGTGCCTTGTACAGACCGGAATTGGTGTTGGCAAGCATGGCGAGATGCTGGCACACGCGCCGCCGTTCGCGCGACATGATGCCCGCATGAGCAACGCTGATCGCCCCACCCGCGTCGGCCTCCTGGCGCCGATGCCTTCCGAGTTCTCACCGCTCGTGAAAGCGCTCTCGCTTCAGCGCGGTGAGGACGGCTATACGGGGAGGGTCGGACCGATCGAGCTCGTCGCCGCCAAGACCGGCATCGGGACGCGCCTCGCGGCCGAGGCGACCGAACGCCTGCTCGACACCGCGGCCGTCGATCACGTGATGGTCGTCGGCATCGCGGGCGGAATGGGGGAGAGCACGGTCGGCGACGTGATCTTTCCGGAGGTCGTCGTCGACAAAGCTTCGGGGAGAGAGTACCGGCCGTCGCCGCTGCACGAGGTGCAGTCGCACGGACGGTTGGTGACTCATGACGACTTCGACATGCAACCGGCCGAGTGCGCGGCACTGGTCGCGAACGGTTTCATCGCCGTCGACATGGAGACGGCCGCCGTCGCGGGAGTGTGCGAACAGCGCGGCGTGCGCTGGTCGGCGGTGCGTTCGATCAGTGACCTCGTCGGCGTGACCCCCGGAGACGTCATCGGGCTCGCAAATCCCGACGGATCCCCGAACGTCGGCGCGTCGATCCGCTACCTGATCACGAAGCCGTGGCGCATCCCCAAGCTCGTCCGTCTGGGCTTGGATTCGCAACGCGCCGCATCCGGCGCGGCCGCGGCCGCAGCGCATTCGCTCAACACCGCCCGCCGGTCGTACTGACGCTGAGACGGTTCCCCGTCGCAGTCACGCGGCCGCAGGCGCGGTCTCGACCTTGAAGACCGGGTGTCGATCGACGATGGCGCGCAGCTCGTCGTCGGACGAGTCGGGACCGACGCCGTCGAAGAACACGCCGACTTCCATCTTCCAGCGCCGCAGGTAGGCGCGGATGATCGTCGACTTGTCGTCGCCCTCGACCTCGGTTGCGCGGAACGCGTCCACGCGGCGGCCGACGCGGAGCTCGCCGGTTCCCGCAACACGGAGGTTGCGCACCCACTGGGCCTGCCCGCGTGGCGCGACCAGATACTGCGAACCGTCGAGGTCGAGCAAGTTCACGGGTGTCTTGCGCCATTCGCCGCTCTTGCGGCCGACCACACGCAATTCCCGCGAGCCCCACACGCTGATACCGAGTTGAGTGGCGATCACGACGATGCGGTTGAAGACGTTGCGGGTGAACCAGCCGGGCGCTTGGTAATGCGCGCCGTTCGGAGTGGGGGTGGCTGCCATCGTGGGGGTCTCCTCGAGTTCGGACCGAGAGCACCGCTCTCGCGTGCCCGCAGCTTGCGCCGAGAACAGGCCGCTGTCAAGAGCAGCGCTCTCGAAGGTTGGCACTGCTCTCGAAATGCGGCAGACTGGCTCCATGACGACGACAACTCCCGCCCCCAGTGCTTCCCGCACGGCTCGCGAGCGGGCTCGGCTCGAGCTCACCGGGGAGATCAAGACCGTGGGCCGGCGACACCTCGCCGAGCACGGTGCCTCCGGACTCTCGTTGCGGGCGGTCGCCCGGGAGGTCGGCATGGTGTCCTCGGCGGTGTACCGCTACTTCCCGAGCCGCGACGACCTCCTGACCGCGCTCATCATCGACGCGTACGACGCGGTCGGGGAGTGTGCGGAGAACGCCGACGAGTCCGCTCGCGATCGCGGCGTTGCCGCGCGCTGGCTGAACGTCTGCGAGGCGGTTCGCGCGTGGGCGCTCGCGAACGCGCACGAGTATGCGTTGATCTACGGCAGTCCCGTGCCCGGTTACGCGGCTCCCGAAGCCACGATCGGCCCCGCGAGCCGAGTTCCCGTCGTGCTGCTGCGGCTCCTCGCCGACGGGGTCGCCGGCGGTGAGGTCGTCGCGGGAGAGACGGCGGCGATGTCACGGGCGGTGCGTTCCGACTTCGCACAACTGCGCCGCACCGCTGCACCGTCGGTACCCGACGCCGCGTTGTCGCGCGCGTTCGCGGTTTGGGCTCAGGTGCTCGGGACGATCAACCTCGAGATGTTCGGACACCTGCACAACGTGATCCACGACTACGACGCCTTCTTCACACTGCAGATGCGCCGCGCCTGCGAGTTCCTCGCTCAGGGCGCGTAGCCCGGCCCTTCACCCTGCCGCAATGCATGTGTCGCGAACGACTCCGCCGCGAGACCGATGTCGACCCACGTCGAGAGACCACCCGCCGGCCGTTGTGCATGCCATTCGGGAAGTTGGCGGCGGAGGGCGCCGGCGACCCGCGGGCCGCGGCCATGGTGCGAGGCGACGAAGGCGGGAGTTGGACCAGTGGGCTCCTGCGCAGTGGCGCGTCCTGACGCACTGGGCGCGGCGGTGAAACTGTAGACCGAGCGGGCGTCGATACCATCCTCGACGATGCCACCCGATCCCATCGTCGAGATCGACGGACTGTGGAAGACCTTTGGCGAGGTCAGCGCGGTCGAAGACCTGTCGTTCACGGTGCAACGGGGTCAGGTCTACGGTCTCCTCGGCCCGAACGGTGCGGGCAAGACCACGTCGCTGCGCGTGCTCATGGGGCTCGAACGCCCGACGCGCGGAACCGCGAGGCTCTTCGGCGAGCGGGTGGTCCCGAGCAGCAGGCAACTTGCGCGCGTCGGCGCGATGGTGGAGCAGGCGGCGTTCGTCCCGCACCTCTCCGGGATGCGGAACCTGCGGCTGTGGTGGGAGGCCGGGGGCGCCCGCATGAAGGACGCCGATCTCGAGGGCGCGCTCGCCATCGCCGGTCTCGACGACGCGATCAATCGCAAGGTGAAGACGTATTCGCAGGGGATGAAGCAGCGCCTCGGGTTCGCCCGGCTGCTGCTCGGCCGCCCGGAGCTGTTGGTCCTCGACGAGCCGACGAACGGCCTCGACCCCGGCGAGATTCGCGAGATCCGCGACCTCATCACCCGGCTGAGCTCACACGGCGCGACCGTGTTGCTGTCGAGTCATCACCTGAGCGAAGTCGAGCAGGTCTGCAGTCATGTGCTCGTGATGAATCGAGGCCGCCTCGTCGCCGACGGAACCGTGAGCGACCTCGTGGGTGCGGCCGGTCTCGTCTACGTCGAGGTCGACGACCGGGAACGGGCGCAGGCCATCTTGTCGAGTCTCCCGAGCGTCGCAAAGGTGCAGATCCAAGGAGACGGGCTCGTAGTCGAGCTGCGCGACGGCCAACGATCGGACATCGCCGCCACGCTCGTCGGTTCCGGTCTCCGGCTCCAGACGATCATGCCGACCCAGCAGCTCGAAGAGGCGTTCCTCGAGATCCTGGCGGCGGGCGACGCGGCGCGGTCGCGCACCGAGCAGGCGGTGGCGCCGGCATGATCGCGCTGATTCGTACCGAGTTCTTCAAGGCCGCGAACCGCACCCGAACGCTGGTCATCGCACTGTTGCTGGTCGGGTTGCCGACGCTGATCGTGTTCGCGATCAAGTCACGCGGCAATCGCCCGCGCAATGCCGACGACGCCCAGGGCCTGTTCCGCCTCGCCCAGCAGAGTGGTTTGCTCGTCCCGGCGGCGGTGCTCAGCGTGATGAGCGGCTTCCTGCTCGTCGTGATCGCGGGCACGTTCGCAGGCGATTCCGTCGCCGGTGACGCGTCGTGGGGCAACCTGCGCTACCTGCTCATGCGCCCCGTCCCGCGCGGTCGTCTGCTGGTCGCCAAGGCGATCGTCGCGGCGAGCCTCATCTGGAGTGCGACAATCCTGGTGTCGCTCGCGGCTCTGATCGGTGGGGTCGTCGTGTTCGGCGCGAAGGCACTCAGCATCCCCGGGCTGGGGGCGTTCGCGCCCGGCAATCTTGCGACCGGATTCCAAATCAGCCAGGCGACGCTGCTGTTGCGCCTCGGGATAGGTACCGCGTACGTCGCGTTCGGCTTCACGGCCCTGCTCGCGCTGGGCACGTTCTTCTCGATCCTGACCGACACCGCCGCGAGTGCGATCGGCGCGACCGCCGGCGTCTATATCGTCTCCGAGATCCTCGACGGCATCACGCAACTCGGTCGCATTCGTTACGCCTTTCCCACGCACTACCTCAACGCGTGGGAAACGATGTTCACCGACAATCGCTACTCGCACGACATGGTCGTCGGCGTCGTCGTGCAACTCGTGTACCTCGCCATATTCGGGACGAT
>JAUZEI010000217.1 GCA_030839105.1 Actinomycetota bacterium | reverse complement strand
CTCCCCTTCGTACACATGGCCACCCCGATCTTCATCCAGGGCAAGGCCCGACGGGGCCCGACCTTCCGCGAGGTGCTCCTGATGCACGCGGTGGGTCGCATCGCGTATCGCGACACGATTCCCAACGTGCAGGCATCGTGGGTGAAGTGCGGCATCCGCGGCACGCGCCAGATTCTCCAGGCGGGCGCCAACGACCTCGGTGGAACGCTCATGGACGAGAACATTTCGCGTGCGGCCGGCGCCAGTCACGGCCAGGAGCTCGACGAAGCCGAGTTCCGGTCGATCGTGGAACCGATCGGGCGCACGCTCGTGCAGCGCACGACGCTCTACGGCCGCACCCAGACGATCGGTCGGCGCCTGCGGCCGGTCGAGGAACATCCCGTCGAGGCGCAGTCGGTCGAGCTCACCATGGGAGCGAAGCAGTGAGTCGGTTCGACGTGTTGACGTTGGGCAACGCCTTGGTCGACGTGCTGGTGCACGCCGACGACGACTTCGTCGCGCGCACCGCGGTCGAGCCCGGCGCGATGACCATGGTCGACGCCGCCCGTTCGGACCAGATCTACGCGGAGATGGGACCCGCGATCGAGATCTCGGGCGGGTCCGCCGCGAACACCGCAGCGGGGGTCGCATCGTTCGGCGGTAACGCCGCGTACATCGGTCGCGTCTCCGACGACGCGTTCGGCAAGGTCTTCTCGCACGATCTGCGCAGCGTCGGCGTGCACTTCGACACGCCGCTGGCCACGACTGGCTCGCCGACCGGGCGTTGCCTCGTAATCGTCACGCCCGACGCGCAGCGCACGATGTGCACCTTCCTGGGAGCGGGCGCCGAGCTCGACGAGAGCTACATCGACGAGGCGCTGGTCGCGAGCTCGGCCGTCACCTACCTCGAGGGGTACGTCTGGGACCCACCTGCGGCGAAGCAGGCCGTCCGGCGCGCGGCCTCGATCGCGCACCGGGCCGACCAACGCGTTGCGCTCACGCTCTCGGACCCCTTCTGCGTCGAGCGGCACCGGGAGGAGTTCCTCGACCTGATCGAGGGGCACATCGACATTCTCTTCGCGAACGAGCATGAGATCACGATGCTCTACGAGGTGGAGACCTTCGACGAAGCCTTGCACCGCGTGCGTGGGCACTGCGACATCGCGGCGCTGACGCGCGGCGCGAGCGGCTCCGTCGTGGTCGCGGGTGACGACACGCACGTCATCGACGCGTACCCGGCCGACGTGGTCGACACCACGGGTGCCGGCGACCTCTTCGCAGCCGGTTTCCTCTACGGCTTCACGCACGGGAAGCCGCTCGCCACGTGTGGCCGGCTGGCGTCGTTCGCCGCGTCCGAGGTGATCTCACATCTGGGCGCGCGTCCGGAGGTCTCGCTCGCCGACGCCGCCCGATCCCTGCTCGGCGACTGAGGAGACTGGCCCACCGGTGGCTCGACTCCCCCGGTATCGCACCGGCGATCCCGAAATCGACCAGGAGATCGACGATCTCCTCACGAAGGTCGGCGACGTCCACGACGCCGACCTCGTATTCGAGCTCATCGTCTCGGCCGTGCGACTCGCACGCGACCGCGCGACGCGCGGCGACCTCAAGATCGCCAACGCTGCGCTCAAGGAGATGCGCTACGCGTTCGCAGCGTTCGAGCCGTACCGCGCCGCGCGCAAGGCCGCGATCTTCGGCTCGGCCCGCACCCGTCGCGACGATCCGCTGTATGAGCAGGCCGCGGCGCTGGCACGCGAGCTTGCCGACGCCGACTGGATGGTGATCACCGGGGCAGGTCCGGGGATCATGGAAGCCGGCATCGAGGGCGCCGGGGCCGCGAACTCCTTCGGCGTGAGCATCCGGCTCCCGTTCGAGGCGGCGACGACGCAGTTCCTCGCCGACGATCCGAAGCTCGTCAACTTCCGTTATTTCTTCACGCGCAAGGTGACCTTCGTCAAGGAGTCCCACGCCTTCGTGTTGTTGCCCGGCGGCTTCGGCACCCTCGACGAGGGCTTCGAGCTCCTCACGCTGGTCCAGACGGGAAAGGCGCCGCCCGCGCCGATCATCCTGCTCGATGTTCCCGGCGGTACGTTCTGGCTGAGCTGGCTCCAGTTCGTCGAGCGCGAGTTGCGCGCGCGGGGCTACATCTCGCCCGAGGACCTGCACCTCGTGAAGATCACCGACGACGCTTCGGTGGCACTCGACGAGATCACCGGCTTCTACCGCAACTACCACTCACTGAGGTTCGTCGAAGGCAATCTCGTCCTGCGCATGCAGTCGCTCCCCTCACCGGAGCGCATCGCGGCCCTCAACATCGAATTCGCCGACATCGTGGTGAGCGGTCAGATCGAGCCCGCGATGGCGTCGAAGGCCGAGATCGCCGACGACGACCTCCCGGAGCTGCCCCGTATTCGCATGCGCTTCGACCGGCGCTCCTACTCGCGCCTACGGGTGCTGATCGACCGGCTCAACGAACCGGAGTAGCGCCCTGGTGAGCCCATGCGATGAGATCGGGCGTTCCGAGCTCGGCCACGCGACGGTGGTAGCGATCGAGATCTGACTCGTCGAGCAGATCGCGCCACTGTCCCGTACAACCGCGATTGAAGAAGCTGCGGTTGTCGTTCCATATCGCGTGGGTCGTGTCGGGCGCGATCACGTCGGCGTGCGCGCGCATGTTCTCGAACGACGCCGCCTCGACCAGTTCGGGCCAGAGGTCCTCGCGCACGTCGATCCCGAGCCTCGCCGCCAAGCGGCACATTTCGCCTTCGAGGTCGCGCTGGAGGTCGTCGTAGTGCACCATGACGACGTTGGGCTGTTGCCGGATGTCCCAGAACGTCTGCAGATGGTGGAGTGTCTGGCGCAGGTTCATCGACTCCGTCGGAGGCGTCGTGTCGTCGACCCAGTTCCAGAAACGGTCGATCTCGTGCTCGGCGCGCGGAGGCGGCCCTTGCGCGAGCAGGTCCAGGACGTCGTCGAGTCCGACCGCCTTCTCGCGCGCGACGATCACGGCCATCACATCCATGTTCTCGGCGTGGTGATCCCACGAGCGGAAAACGTCCCGGGGATCGCGGCCGACGCAGATATACGTCACGTCGGGATCGTGCGGCAGGCCGTCGTAGGGCGTGTGGGTCTTGATGAATCGGCGGTGGGTCTGGGCGTCGAGATCGGCGCGCACAGATTCCAGGTCGCGCGTGAGCATGTCGAGCCAAGGCGAGATCAGGTCGAGCGAGCGATCGAGATCCGGGGTCTGAAAGACCAGGAGGGCGCAGATCATCTGCGTCCAGGTGGTGCCGCACTTCGGCGGCGTGGTGATCACTATGTCGTCGGGCCGGAACGCGAAGCCCTCCCAGCGCGTGCTGTCGAACACCAGCGATCGGTATTTCCGGACCTCCACGGTTCGGAAGGTCTAGTCGTCGGTATTGACCGGCGCCAGGGCCCGTATCGCCTTGGCGATCGCGCGGCGGGCCTGCAACAACCGTTTCTCCTCGGCCGCGGCTGCGATACCGGCGTCGTCGTCCGGTGACCGGGCGACCTCCCGGAGCCGGTCGTAGGCGAGGTCGCGCAGCTCCTCCTCGATCGCTGTCAGGCGCTCCGCAATGAGCTCGAGCCGGTCATTCATCGAGTACCTCCGCGATCAGATCGGCGGGGTGGCGGGCGTCGATGCCGGCACCGCGAAGCTGCACCATGCAGCCGGGATTGGCCGACGCGACGATCGGGTCGGCGCCGCCCGCCGCGCTGCGCAACGCGTCGAGCTTGCGCGTGAGAATCCGTCGGGAGAGCTCCGGCTGCAACGCCGAGTACGCGCCGCCGGCGCCACAGCACAGCCCGTCGTCCGCCGTCTCGACGAGCTCGTACGCAGGAGCGAGAACCCGACGGACCGCGCCGTGCACTTTCTGGACGTGCCGGAGGTGACACGGGTCCTGGACGACGACCGTCACCCCGGTGGTGCGCATGTTCGGCAGCGTCCGCCCGGCAAGCCACTCCGAGAAGTCGACAACGCGCGCGCTGAACGCGCGTGCCGCGAGGGTGTCGAGCAGCACGCCGTACTCCTTCATCGCCGCGCCACAACCCGCACTGTCGACGACGACCGGGGCGTCGCCCGGCATCGACGCGATCACGCGCCGCGCCAGAGTGCGCGCTTCGTGCTCGCGACCCGCGTGGAGATGCAGCGCGCCACAGCACGCGGCGCTCGCGGGTGGCCGGGACACGGCGGCTCCGGTCGCGGCCATGACGCGCGCCGCCGATCGGTGGGTGTCGCGCAACCACGCGTCCATGACGCAGCCCGTGAACAGCCACGCGTCGGGCGCGCCCCCGACCGGTACGGCGAGGGGCCGGAAGATCGACCGAGCCGAGAGGCGCGGCAGCCCGAGGCGCGTCGGCACGAGGTGCAATTTCTGGCCGAGCCAGGCGAACCACGTGGTCGCGAGCAGGAGCCAGTGGTGAGGGAGGGCGACCCGGTAGCCCAGCTGTTCCGCCAACCGCCGTCGGCGGGAAGGAGGCGCAGGCAGCGCCGCCCGCGTTCCCTGCATCAACGATCCGAACTGCACACCCGACGGGCACGCGGGCTCGCAACCGCGGCAGGAGACGCATTCCTCCATCGCGGCCCGGAACTCGGCGTCGATCGGCGCCGTGCCCGCCTCGACCGCGCGCATGGCCGCGATGCGGCCGCGGGGCGACGCGATCTCGCGCCCCGTCACCCGGTAGGTCGGACAGTGCGGCAGGCACAATCCGCACGACACGCACGCATTGAGCGTGTCGGGATCGAGCCGCAGTGGCCCGCTCACGCGAGCACCGCGCCCAACGGCAATCGACCCCGGTTCAGGCGTCCGTCGGGGTCGAACGCGTCCTTCACCCTTCGCATGAGGGCCGCGTTCGGCAGCGGGCAGCAGTACCCGTCGTCGTCGGAGGAGCCGCCCGCTTCCCGGAGCATCCAGCCATCGTGCGCGTGCGCGATCGAACGGGCGCGCGCGAGCGCACCGGCATCGTCGGCGGCGACGTGAATCGTGCCGACGCCCAGCTCCGCGCACCACCGCAATTTGCTCGACGCGGAAGCACTCTCGGACGAAGTGCCCGACAGCGCCGCGCCGCAAGCGCGCACCGCACCGGGCGCGACCGAGATCCGGCCCCGATGCGCGCCGTCCGGGAAGGCGGGCGGCCCGGCGAGCGCGACCAGGTCGCGACTTTCGGCTT
>JAUZEI010000214.1 GCA_030839105.1 Actinomycetota bacterium | reverse complement strand
CATACGCGCGGCGTTCGGCTTCCCGCTGCTCATCGACTGGATCTGCATCGGTTCGCTGAACCTGTATCACTCGCGGCCGGGCGCGCTCACCGACCGTCAGGTTGGCGATGCGCTGGTCGTCGCCGATATCGCGGGACGCACATTGTTGCGGTGGCAGGCGGATGCCCCGGCGGACACAGTTGCCTGGCAGCTGGAAAAGGTTCCTAAACACGGCATCGAAATCCATCAGGCGTGCGGACGGATATCTGTGCAAGCCGACATATCACTCGCCGACGCGCTGGCGTTGTTGCGTGCCTATGCCTTCGCGAACGACCGCCCAATAGGTGACGTTGCACACCAGGTCGCTGCGGGTGCGCTCCGATTCGACGGACCCGATCTGTGAAACCCGCGAGATACACCCGTTGCCGCCAACCCCGAGAGGAGGTGCCCGCATGGCCCGAGAACAGAATCTCCTCACTGCGTTCATAGAGTTCGCGGACACATTCGTCGACGAATACGACACCGTGGAATTCCTCCACCGCCTCGCGGAGCGGTGCGTGGAGCTGGTCGACGCGTCGGAGGCGGGCATCATGCTCGCCGACTCGTCCGGCGAGCTGCACTATGTCGCCTCGTCGAGCGAGCGCATGCGTCTCATCGAGGTCTTCGAGCTCCAACACGATGAAGGACCCTGCCTCGACGCATACCGCACGGGTGTCTCGGTGCACAGCGGTCTGGCCGCCGACGCGGACAGGCGCTGGCCGCGGTTCGCCCCCCACGCTCGCGACGTCGGATTCGAATCGGTCTCCGCGCTGCCGATGCGGCTGCGGTCGGACATCATCGGCGCGTTGAACATCTTTTCCGTCAGTCCGGTGCCGCTCAGCGACGAGGACCGGCTCGTCGTGCAGGCGCTCGCCGACATCGCGACGATCGGCATCCTGCAGGAACGGGCGTTGGGCGATGCGCTCGTGGTCACGTCACAACTCGAAGCCGCGCTCGAGTCGCGCATCGCGATCGAGCAGGCCAAGGGCATCGTCGCCGAACGCAACCAAGTCACCGTCGACGAAGCGTTCACACTGTTGCGGAACTACTCGCGGGCGCACAACGTGCTCTTGAGCCAGACGGCGCGCGAGATCATCAACGGAAACCTCGGCGCCTCGGTCCTGACCGCGCAGCCCGAGGTCGAACCGAAGTAGCGCGCGTGCCGTTCGGGACAGACATCTCGCTCGCGTCCGACGATCCGCCTCAACCCGATTTGCACGGGCCCGCAGCCGACCCCGTCAATCCGGAAGCATCGGCATGGGTTCGCCGGGGTTCTTGCCGAGCAGCACCGCCCGTGTGACCGACGCCGATCCGAACTTGTCGCGCACGTCGTCGAGTGCTGTGTCGAGCGCGCTCCCACTCTGGTGATCAAACGGGAGAGCGAGTTGGACCACGTCATCGTTGTCGAGATTGGCCACCGCGACGCCGACGAGGGTGAGGCCCTCGTGCGCGATCTTGGGCATCGCCGCCGCCAGCAGCTCGCGGGCGGTGGCGAGGACGGTTCCCGTGTGGGCCGTGGGTTGCGTCAGCGTATGCGAGCGGGTGGCGCGCGAGAAGTCGTCGTAGCGCAACCGCAGCACGACCGTGCGACCTATCCGCTTGGCGGACCGCATCCGGCGCGTGACGCGGTCGACCAGCGCGACGAGGGCCGCGTCGATTACCTCGGGCGAGCGTGAATCGCGCGAGCTTCGCAGCGCGTGCTGCGAACCGATCGAGCCCCGCCGCCGGCCGATCTGAACGGGACGGGGATCGAAGTTGTGGGCGAGCGCGTGCAGGTGCCGGCCCGATGCGCGACCCAGCATCGCAACGAGCACCGACTCGTCGAGTCGGGCGACATCGCGGACCGTCGTGATGCCGCGTTCGTGCAACTTGCGCGCGGTGACCGCGCCGACGCCCCAGATGCGCTCCACGGGAAGCGGGTGGAGAAACGCGTGCTCTCCGTCGGGGGGCACGACGAGCAATCCATCGGGCTTGGCCACCGCGCTCGCGACCTTGGCGAGAAATTTCGTGCGCGCCACGCCGACCGTGATCGGCAGACCGACCCGTTCGAGCACCTGACTGCGCAGCCGCGCCGCGATCTGGAGCGGCGTCCCCGACACCTTGCTCAGTCGTCCGACTTCGAGGAACGCCTCGTCGATCGAGAGACCTTCGACGAGGGGCGTGGTGTCGTCGAACACCTCGAACACGGCCCTGCTCGCGGCGACGTACTCCGAGAACCGCGGCTGCACCACGATCGCCCACGGGCACAGGCTGCGAGCGGTCCGAGCGCCCATCGGGGTGCGGATCCCGAAGGCCTTGGCCTCGTAGCTGGCGGCGAGCACGACTCCCCCGCCCACGATCACCGGGCGGCCGCGCAGACGGGGATCGTCGCGCTGCTCGACCGACGCGTAGAACGAGTCGAGGTCGGCGTGCAGGATCGTCGCCTCGCCGTGCATCGAACGTATGTTCGCATCTTCTGGGGCCGAGTGCGAGCCCGACCTGCGAAGCTGGCGCCGTGCGCTACCGCCGGATGCCCATCGAGGTCGAGTCACCCGAACAGCTGGGCTACGAGACCATCACGAACAACCTCTCGGAGAGCTCGGTCACCGATCGACGACTCTCCGACCTCGGTCTCGACCTCTCCCCGGACGGCGAAGGCAGCGTGGCGGCGCTCGACGACCTGCTCCTCTGCTACGGCGACCATCTCGGCGATCCGGTGCTTCGCGAAGCGGTTGCCGCCGGCGGCGAGGGGCTGCGCGCCGACGACGTGCTCGTCACCCCGGGCGCGGCCGCCGCGTTGTTCGCGACCGCGACATCACTGCTCGAGCCGGGCGATCACGCGGTCGTCGTCCGCACCAACTACGCAACCAACCTCGAGACGCCACGCGCGATCGGTGCCGACCTCGAGGTCGTCGATCTCTCGTTCGACGATGGTTGGCGGCTCGACGTCGACCGCGTCGCGAAGCTCGTCCGGTCCGGTGAGACCCGGCTCATATCCGTCACGTGCCCGCACAATCCGACCGGAACGATGCTCGACCGCGCCGCGTTGCACGCACTCGTCGAGCTGGCCGAGAGCTCGGGCGCCGTGCTGCTCGCCGACGAGACCTACCGCGACCTGACCCACGGCACTCCACTCCCGATGGCGGCGACCCTGTCGCCGCGTGCTATCAGCGTGTCGTCGATGTCGAAGGCATATGGCCTCCCCGGTCTGCGCGTCGGTTGGGCGGTGTGCCGCGACCCGCGCCTCGCGCAGACGCTGCTGGCGGCGAAGGAACAGATCGTGATCTGCGGCGCCACGATCGACGAAGCAATCGCCGGCCGCGTGCTCACCGACCGCGCACGGATCCTCCCGCCGATTCTCGAACAAGTGCGCACGCGCCTCGACATCGTCCGAACGTGGCTCGCGGGCCAGGAGACGTTCGAATGGATCGAACCCGCGGGCGGGGTCGTCGGTCTGGTCCGCTTCCGCGCCGATGTCGAGGTCGACACGGACCGTTTCTACGAGGTGCTGCTCGCCGGCTACGGCACGTATGTGGGGCCCGGCCACTGGTTCGAGGTCGACGATCGCCACTTCCGCCTCGGTTTCGGCTGGCCCACCGAGGCGGAGCTCCGGGCCGGGCTCACCGGGCTGTCGAGCGCGGCCGCCGACGCCCGCACCTAACGGCTTCGTGCTCGCAGTCGGGCTCGGGCTGGCGCCGGCAGATCAGGGATCCGTGCCGGCATGGACGGTTGTCCACGCCTGCCAGCTGATGCGCAGGATGAGGCCGGTGATGGCGAGTCCGATGATCGGATCAGCGATCTTCACGCCGAGCGCGACGACTGCTGCGGACGCGACCACGCCCAGGGACACGAAGCCGTCGACGCGCGCGTGGTGACCGTCCGCGACAAGGGCGGGACTCTTCAGCCGATCGCCGGCGCGGAGTCGCACGCGTGCTGCCAGCTCGTTCCCGAGGAATCCGATCGCGCCCGCGACGGCGAGCGCGCCGAGATAGTCGAGGTGCTGCGGGTGGACAAGTCGCAGAACCGACTCCACCGCGCCGACTGCCGCCGAAGCGAAGATCGCCAGCACCACTGCGTATCCGGACCACCGTTCTGCGCGTTCGCTCCGCGCGAGAAATGCGATGGCAAGTGGAATGGCCGTGAGCGCGTCGCCTCCGTTGTGGATCAGATCCGCGAGCAGCGCGACCGAACCCGACATGACGAACACGACCGCCTGCAAAAGGGCGGTGACACCTAGGATCGCGAGGCTGTACGAAACCGCCTTGACACCCTCGCGGGAGCGGATGACGGAGCGATCGACGCGGCCGTGCGTATGCCCGTGGTGAGGGTGATCGGTCGGTGCTGTCGAGCGGAACGGCAGGCGCGTATGGCGGTGCGGTCCATGGTGATGGTGCTCATGGGTCCACGGACCGTGTCGGTGCGCGAGCGTGCCGTCCATGCAACAAGGTTACGACCGTGAAATCCTTTGCCCGTCGCCGGAAATGCGCGGCGCGATCCCGAGACCTGCGAGTTTCAGCCGGAGCGAACGGAGTGCGACACGTCACTCACGGGTGCGGGTGCGGGCGCGGCCGTCGGGCACGTCGGATTCCGGGTGACGACGTACTTGCCGCCGTTGGGCCACGTGAAGTGGACGTGGGAGTGGACCGGGTCCGGGTGCAGAGTCGTGCCCAGAGGTTGCGTGAGGAAATGGAATGTCTTCGACCCCGCCGAGCCACCGCCGATTGCAGTGAAGCTGCCGGAAGCAACCTGCCCGAAGCCGTTCGAGCTGACGGTCCAACGGACGACCGTGCCGTCCTTGAAACGGTTGTACCCGACGTGCAACAACGAGCAGTTCTTGAAGGTGACGGCGAAGATGACTCCTTGGGGCGCCTCCCTCTCGACCGCGCCGATGTCACAGGCCGCTCCTTGCGGTCGTGTCACTTTGCGTTGATCGACGCGGGGACACAGGCCCGTCGACGTCGGTAGCGCGTTGACGACGGGGCTCGCAGCCGCGGGCAGCATCGTGTACGTGGGGCCACCGTTGTCCTGGAGCGGACCCAAATGCGGGGAGCCGCCGACCAAGTCGTGCTTCGCACCCGAGAACGTGCACGACGCTCCACCGTCGCTTTCGAGGTTGTAGCCGGAGTCTTTGAAGTAGCCGGAGTCGTCGTGACCGACGCTGATGTAGCAGTTGCCGCCGGCGTTGTTCGCGATGATCGTCGAACCAACGGTCACGCCGGCCACGAGACCGCCCTGGATGAAACCACCTTCCGCAATACCGGTACCACCGTTGCTCGCGATGGTCGACGCCGTGATAGTCGGTCTCGCCGTGTTCGATGCTGAGAAACCACCGTGCGTATTTTCCGCAACGGTGATGTTGGTGAAGGTCGAGACACCGCTCTCGTCGCTGATGCCCGAGCCGTTGCCCGTGAACGTGCTGCCCGACACGTCCATGTCTCCTTCGAAATTCTTCAAGCCGGTTGCACTGTTGTCGGAGATGGTGCTGTCGGCGATCGAGACGTAGCTGCTCTCGTTGAAGACACCAAACCCGACGTTTGCGGTAATCGTTACGCGCACGAGATCCAAGAAGCCCCTCAGAAGAGTGATGCCACCCGTGTGGTGGGCGCCGGTGCCGTCCGCGTGTTGCACCGTCAAATCGTTGATCCGGTAGGTGTTCGGCGCACCGGAACTCTCCTGCGAGACCCACACGACCACCGGTAGACCGCCGCCGTCCAGAAAGGTCTGTTCCTGTCCTGCTCCGACGACCGTCAGGCTGGTGCCGGTGAGATCGACCCGGCCGACGAAGGTCCCGGCGCCGACGTGGACCGTCCCACCCGGCCCGGACACGTCGACCGCGCGTTGAACGGTCGCGCACGGGGCCGACCGCGTGCAGGCGTGGGAATCATTGCCACCGTTTGCCGGTGTCGCGACGTACAGGACCGTCGGGGTGCTTCCGCTGATGGCGGCGGCGGGCGGCGCGACTACGGCCAGGAACATGCCGCCCAGACCCGCGAACGACGTCAGAAGCCCGCCTGCGACTCCAGTGCGACGAAGCGCCAAAACCGATGTCATCGCCGATCCCCCACTATCAGTCGAATATAGCCATCGGCTTAGTCGCCGCATGGGACCCGTGCAATGACTCGTGTGTTGAGAGATTGGCGGCCGGCGAGAACGCGACGTACAGCACTCTCTCATCGCGCGGCGGGTGGTCGACAGTGCGGGACCGCTCAACGAAATTCGATGGCGGTCCGTGAGGGGGCGCTGCCATAGTGCGCCGGTGCCGAAGATCTACTTCGACGAGGCGATCGCGAAGAGCTACGAGGCGAAGTGGCCGGAGCTGTTCGAACCCGCGGTCGTCGAGCCTGCGGTGAACTTCCTCGCCGGTCTCGCGGGCGAGAGCGCGGGCGCCGCGCTCGAGCTCGGCATCGGTAGCGGTCGGGTCGCGTTGCCTCTCAGTCGGCGGGGCGTGCGCGTGCACGGGATCGAGTTGTCACCGGCCATGGTCGGCGAGCTCCGGACGAAACCCGGCGCCGACGACGTCGAAGTCACCATCGGCGACTTCGCGACCACCGAGGTCGACGGTATCTTCGACCTGGTCTACCTCGTCCGTAACACGATCACGAACCTGACCACGCAAGACGAGCAGGTCGCGTGCTTCCGCAACGCCTCCGCCCATATCCGGCCCGGCGGGTGCTTCGCGATCGAGGTTTACGTCCCGGAGCTGCGACGCCTCCCGCCGGGCGAGACGATCCACGCGTTCACCGTGGCGCCTAGCCATCTCGGCTTCGAGGAGTACGACGTCGCCACCCAGACCGCGTTCTCGCACCACTACTTCATCGTCGAAGGCCGCTGTGAAACGTTCTCGGCGCCGTATCGCTACGTCTGGCCGTCCGAGCTCGACCTCATGGCGCGCCTCGCGGGACTCGCCTTGCGCGAGAGGTGGAGCGGCTGGAACCGCGAGCCGTTCACGGGCGAGAGCCGGCAACACATCTCGGTCTGGCAGAAGCCCGTCGACCCCGGCGTCGTTGTACCTTGCATCGCATGACACTTGCGCGCGCCACCTACGGGATCGTCGAGGGCGAAAATCCTCCTCGTGTTCATCGGTTCGGAACTCTCGCGGGTCGATCGTGCTGCGGCAAGAAGATCGTCGTCACCGACGCCGATACGTCGAGCCTCGTCGCGTGTCAACGGTGCAACGCGCTCGACAATGCCCGCCGAAGCGGGATCCCGGACTGGTTCGAGATGAACCCGTGATCGGGAACGAAGGCGCGTCGGGACGCTAAATCGGCGTCGCCCCGCGCGCTTTTCTGCGAGAGTTCCGGAAGTGCCGAAGATCGTGTTCGATGAACGTATCGCCGCCGGATACGACGCGACATCGACGGACATGTACGAGCCCGAGGTCCTCGACCCCGCGGTGAGCTTCCTCGCCGAGCTCGCAGGAACGGGCGCGGCGCTCGAGTTCGGTATCGGCACCGGACGGGTCGCGTTGCCCCTCAGTCGCCGGGGCGTGCACGTGCACGGGATCGATATCTCGCCGCCGATGGTCGCACATCTGCGCGCGAAGCCCGGTTCGGACGCGATCGATGTGACGATCGGCGACTTCGCGACGACGAAGATCGCCGGATCCTTCCG
>JAUZEI010000206.1 GCA_030839105.1 Actinomycetota bacterium | reverse complement strand
GAGCAGTAGATGATCGACGGATTCCGGGCGCGAACGTCGTCGTAGCCGAGGCCGAGGCGGGCCGCAACGCCCGGGCGCCAGCCTTCACAGAACACGTCGGCGTCCGCCGAGAGCTCGAGGGCGCGGGAGCGACCTTCATCCGTGCGGAGATTCAGCTCGATGCTGCGCTTGTGCCCTGCGATGTCGCGGAAGAGCCGCGGGAAGTTGCGCATCGGATCGCCACCCGGCGGCTCGATCTTCAACACCTCCGCACCGAGATCGGCGAGCATCTGCGTCGCGTGCGGGACCGGACGCCAGATGCCCGCGTCGAGCACCCGCATCCCGTCGAGCAGCCCGCTCACGACCCGCTCACCCACTCACGAAGACGCGGATTCGGCGCGCAGCTGCTGGCGCAACACGAACTTCTGTACCTTGCCGCTCGCGGTGCGCGGGAACTCGTCGACCGAACGGAGATACTCGGGCCACTTCTGGCGAGCGATCCCCGCATGGTCGAGAAACGCACGCACCTGCGCGAGATCGGGTGCCGAGCGGCCGGCCTGCATGCGGAAGAACGCGCACGCAACCTCACCGAGCCGGGCGTCGGGCGCGGCAACCACCGCCACCTCGGCGACATCGGGCATCCGCACGAGAAGCTCCTCGACTTCCTGCGCGCTCACGTTCTCGCCACCGCGGATGATGATGTCCTTCTTGCGGTCGGTGATCGCGAGGTAGCCCTCGCGATCGAGCACTCCGATGTCGCCGGTCATGAACCAGCCATCGGGACTGAACGCCGCCGCAGTTGCCGCGGCGTCGGTGTAACCGACGAAGAGCTCCGGGCCGCGACTCCAGATCTCGCCCGGCATCCCGACCTCGACGTCCTGGCCGTCGTCGTCGACGAGGCGAATCTCGACGCCCGGCAGCGGGACGCCGTCGGTGTTGACGCGTTTGTCGTGGGGCGCGTCGGGGGTGCAGCCGGTGATCGAAGGGTGCTCGGTCGAGCCGAAGCTGCGCGCGATCTCGATGCCGAGCCGGGCACAGCGCTCGCCCACGGCCGCGGGAACCGCGGAACCGCCGAGCCCGATGAACGGCATGAGCGGGACGTGGCGCGCCGCGTCGTAGTCGGGATGATCCAGCAGGCTCGTCAGGAAGTATGTGGAGCCCTGCCCGGCCGACAGTCCGTCGTCCAGCATCGCCTGCAACACGCGGCCGGGGTCCCACACGTCGATGAGATGGATCTCGCTGCGCCGGAACACCGGGATGAGGAGCGCCGCGAGCATGCCGATGCCGTGCCCGACGGGGGCACCCGTGATCATCGCGGGGCCGCCGCGATCGTTCTGCATCGCCGAGAGTTGATGAATCTCGGCGTTGATCGAGCGGTGCGAATGCACGACGCCCTTCGGATCGGAAGTCGTACCCGACGTGTAAGCAACCAGCGCGGGCGCGCGCGGATCGACGACGGGCACCGCGGCGATCGGATCGTCGGCTACGAGGTCGGAGAACGCGAGATCACGAGGGTCGACGCCGGTTCCGGTGAAGTCGCCGACCACGGCGACCCACTCGAGGTCGATGAGCGAGTCACGCATGCCGGCGAGGTTCGCGAGGAAGTCCTGATGCCCGAAGCGGTCGGTGGTGATCAGTGCCTTCACCCGCGTCTTGCGCAGGATGTAGCCGACCTCTTTCGGGCCGTAGAAGTGCACGATCGGCACGACGACCGCGCCGAGATACGCAATCGCGTAGAAGGTCGCGGCCGCCTCGAGCCAGTTCGGCAGTTGGAACGCAACCGCGTCGCCGGGACCGATGCCGCGGGCTCGCAGCCCGGCCGCGACCCGGCGCGCGAGCGCGTCGACGTCGCCGAAGGTGCCGCGATACGGCATGCGATCCGAGCGCACCGTGAACGGATGATCGGCCGCGTCGTGCAGACCCGCACCCAGCAGCGCACCGAGACTGTCGTCGCCCCAGAAACCTTCGGCCGCGTAACGCCGGGCACAGTCTTCGTCGACGGCACGCGGCGTGAAGTCCATCGGCGGAACCTACTTAGTCCGCGGTAGTCCGAGCACACGCTCCGCGATGATGTTGCGCTGGATCTCGCTGGTGCCGCCCGGAATCGTCGCCGAGAAGCTGCGGAGGTACTGGATGGCCCACGAGCCCTCCCTCCACATCTGCGGGCCGAACACATCGTTATCGAGTGCATCGATACCGAGCGCTTCGGTTCCGAACAGCAAGGCCTTCTGCAACGCTTCACTCCCGTAGAGCTTGAGCAGTGAATGCTCCGGCGCCGACTTGCCCTTGAGGAACTTCGAGAACCCTCGGTAGCCCATCATCATCAACGCCTGCGCATCGACGTGGAAGCCGGCGACCGCGTCGCGGTAGCCCGCGTCCTCACCCAACGGTCTGCCGTTCGCGGCTTCCGCCTTGCCGAGCGCGATGAGCGCGCGCACCGCGCGTTGCACCTCGTATGCGTAGTCGATCCACAACATCGCGCGCTCATGCGCGAGTGAACCCTGGGTGATCGGCCAACCACCGTTGAGCGGACCCATGAGGTTCTCCTTGGGCACGCGTACGTCGGTGAAGAACACTTCGTTGAAGTCGCAGAAGTCTTTGTCGGACAACTCGGGGAACGGCCGGCGCTCGACACCGGGCGATGTGGTCTCGATGATGAGCGCGCTGATGCCCTTGTGCTTGGGTGCGGTCGGATCGGTGCGCACGAAGCAGAGGCACCAGTCGGCATGGTGTGCACCGGACGTCCACACCTTCTGTCCGTTCACGACGAACTCGTCCCCGACGAGCTCGGCGCGCGTCTTCAGGCTCGCAAGATCACTCCCCGCACCCGGTTCGCTCATCCCGAGGCACCACGAGATCTCGGCGCGCAGCGTCGGGAGCAGGAATCGCTCCTTCTGCTCGGGCGTGCCGTAGTCGTTGATGGAGGGTGCGATGATGCCGAGACCCTGCGGATTGGCGCTGCGCAGGATCTCGCGGCTGCTCATCTCCTCGAAATAGATCATCTGCTGCGTCGGTGTCGCGTTGCGACCGCCGAGCTCCGGGGGCCATCCGGGAACGAGCCAGCCCGCGTCGAAGAGCGAGCGCTGCCAGGCGCGGGCCCAGGCCGGCATGTGCGCGCTCGACTGCTTGGGTTCGTGGATCCGCTCGTCGGAGGGTTGGTGCTCGTCGAGCCACGCGTCGAGCTCGGCTCGGAACGCTTCGTCCTCGGGTGCGTAACGCAGGCGCATCGGGGCGCAGGGTAGTTTCCTGACGTCAGTGTCAGGAAATCCCCGGGGGCTGCGTGGACTTCGAATTCTCGTCCGAACAGGAAATGCTCCGCGACTCGGTGCGCGGGTTCCTCTCGACCAGGGCGCCGCTCACCGCGGTGCGCGCCGGCTACGACGCTCCCACCTCGGATCCGGCCGTCTGGAGCGGGCTGGTCGAGCTGGGCGTGGTCGGCCTGCTCGCGGGAGAGGACCACGGCGGCGCGGGCATGGGCATGGTCGACGCGGCCGTCGTGCTCGAGGAGTTGGGGCGCGCGGTGTGCCCCGCGCCCTACATCTCCTCCGCGATCGGCGCGGTATCACTGGCCGACGACGCGCTCCTTCCCCGCTTGGTCGACGGCTCGGCCATCGGCACGACCGCCGTCTTCGAAGAAGGTACGCGCTACGGGTGGCACGCGCCCGCGACCCGCGCAACGCGTTCCGCCGGTGAGTGGGTGATCGACGGCGCCAAGGTGCACGTCGCCGACGCGTGCACGGCGAACGTCGTACTCGTCACCGCGCTCGCCGACGACGGACAGCTCGGAGTGTTCGCCACCGAGAGCTTCGAGGCCTCGACGACACCGAGCGTCGACGGGTCGCGCAAACAGGGACGTATCACCTTCTCCGCTTCACCCGCCCGCCTCATCGACACGTGCGTTCCCGCGGAGGTAGCGGTCGCGCGCACGCTCGACCGGCTCGGTGTCGCCACCGCGGTCGACGGAGTTGGAGCCGCGCAGATCGCGCTCGAGCAGTCGGTCGAATACGCCAAGGAGCGCGTGCAGTTCGACAAGCCGATCGGCGCGTTCCAGGCGGTGCAGCACCTCTGCGCCGACATGCTCCGAACGGTCGAGCTCGCCCGCGCCGCGGGTTACTACGCGTGCTGGGCCATCGACGACGCTTCACCCGAAGAAGCGCACCGGGCGGCAACGCTCGCTCGTGCTTTCGCGGCCGACGCGTTCCCACAACTGGGCGGCACGGCTATCCAGGTGTTCGGTGGGATCGGCTTCACGTGGGAGCACGACATCCACCTGTACTACAAGCGTCTGCTCTCCACTTCGCTCACCCTCGGCACCACGAGCGACCACCTCGAAGAGCTCGCGACCATCGCCATCGACTGACGCGGGCCGTTGCGGTCAATGTGCGAGCCTGGCGCGGATGCAGTCGTTCGATGCGGTGCTGTTCGATTGGAGCGGCACGCTGGTCCACGACCCTCGACCCGACACCCGTTTGGCATGGGCGCTCGACCTCGTCCACCGCGATCTCCCGCCGGCGGACCGCCAAGAGTTGTCGGCGAAGCTGGCGAGCGCCGAGATACATCCCGAGGTCGTCGCCGCCATGCGCGACGAGGACACCTCCAGTGCACGCCACCGCGCGGCCAACATGCTCTGGTTCGGGCACGCCGGGCTCGATACGGATCTGGCGGAAGCCTTGTACTCGTTCGACGACGACCCCGACAACCGGCCGCTGTACTTCGACGTCATCTCGACCCTGTCGTCACTGAGGGCGCTCGACGTCAAGGTCGCCGTGGTCAGCGACATCCACCTCGACATTCGCGTCCTGCTCGCGCGACAGGGTGCAGCCGCGTTCGTCGACGCGTATG
>JAUZEI010000202.1 GCA_030839105.1 Actinomycetota bacterium | reverse complement strand
ACATCGTCATGGAGTACGTCGGCGGCCGCAGCCTGAAGCAGATCTTGAAAGATCGCATGATGGCCAACGGTGGTCATTACGACCCGTTCCCCGTCGATCAGGCCATCGCGTACATCGTTGAGATACTCCCCGCGTTCTCGTACCTGCACGGTCTCGGCTTGTTGTACTGCGACTTCAAGCCCGACAACGTGGTGCAGGCAGGTGACAACCTGAAGCTCATCGACCTCGGTGGCGTGCGCCGCATCGACGACGCCACGAGCGCCATTTTCGGCACCGTGGGCTTCCAGGCACCCGAGGTTGCCGAGGTCGGTCCGTCGATCGCGTCCGACATCTTCACGATCGGCCGCACGCTCGCGGTGCTCGTCATGGAGTTCCGGGGCTACCAGTCGACGTTCGTGACGACGTTGCCCGACGTTGCCGACACGCCCCTCTTTCAACAGCAGGACTCGCTCTATCGCGTCCTCTCGAAGGCGACGGCGCAGAATCCCGACGACCGCTTCCAGAGCGTCGACGAGCTGCGCGACCAGTTGCTCGGGGTGCTACGGGAGACCGTGGCGACCGCAGCCGGGAAGCCGGCGACGTCGTCGAACGCGTCACCGTTGTTCGAAAGCCCGGTCGCGACCGACGTGCAACTCCTGTGGGAGGACCTGCCACTCCTGCGCGTCGACCCGGCCGATCCGGCGGCGGCGTGGCTGGCCGGCGTGTCCGTATCCGATCCCGGCGCTCGTCTCGAGGCTCTGAAGCGAGCACCGGATCACACGATCGAGGTGCGGCTCGCGATCACCCGCGCTTTCATCGAAGCGGGCAACCGTGACGAAGCGGCCAAGATCGTCGATGCGACGTTGGCCGACAACCCGTGGGAGTGGCGGGCGGTGTGGATGTCGGGCCTGCTCGCACTGTCCGCCGGCGATTGGGATGCAGCGACGACCGCGTTCAACACGGTTGTCGGGCAGGTTCCCGGCGAGCTCGCGCCGAAGTTGGCGCTGGCCGTGGCGTGCGAAGGTGCCGGCGACGGTGATGTCGCCGAGCAGCTGTACGCGACGTGCACCATGGTCGACGCCGCGTACGTCGCACCCGCGGCCTTCGGCCTGGCGCGGGTCCGCGGCCGGCGTGGTGACGTCACCGGTGCTCTGGCCGCGCTCGATCTCGTGCGGCCGACCTCGAGCGCGTACATCTCGGCGCGCTGTGCGAGAACCTCGCTCCTGTCGCAACCCGGTCGGACGCTGTCCGATCTTGCCGATGCGATGACCAGCATCGACGCCGTCGCTCTCGACGCCCGCAATCGCCAGACCTACGTCGTCAGCGCACTCGAGCTCGCGTTGGCCGCGGTGCTCGCGGGCGGGGAGGAACCGGCGCTCCGGATCGCAGGCTTCCCTGCTACCGAGCACGGCTTGCGGGTCGGCGCGGAGTCGGCGTACCGGCAGCTGGCATCGCTGACGGAGAACGCCGACGAGCGGGTCCGGCTGGTCGACGCCGCCAACAAGATTCGGCCTCGGACTCTCCGGTGAGCGAGTGCCCGAAATGCGCGGCCGCAGTCGCCGCCGAGGACGAGTTCTGTGAAGCGTGCGGCCAGGCGCTGCACGAGAACTCTCGTCCCGCGCCTGCGCCCGCACCGGCGTCGCACATCGGGCCCGCGTCCCGGACCGAGCCCATGGAGCCGCCCACCGCGGCGACGCTCCCACCCGAGCCCGGGCGCTGTACCTGCGGCGGAAACTTCGACGCCGACGGGTGGTGCGACCAGTGCGGTCAACGGGCGCCGAGCGAACGCGATCATCTCGTCGTAGAGATCTCGTCGCGTCTCGCGGCAGTCTGCGACAAAGGTCGTCATCACCCTCGGAACGAAGATGCAGTCGCGCTGGCCGAAGCCGGCTGTCGTCGGGTGCTCGTGGTCTGTGACGGCGTCAGCTCGACGACCGACTCCGACGTCGCCGCAGTTGCCGCCGCGAACGCGGCTCGCGATGTGCTGGCGGGCGCGCCGCTTCCGAATGCCACGAGCCCCGCGGCCCGTGTCGAGTACTACAGCGACCTGATGTCGAAAGCCACGACCGCGGCGAACGCGGAGGCGATCGGGGCTGCCCGTCGCGTCGGCGGCGAGAATGCTCCGTCGTGCACCTTGGCGGCCGCCGTCGTCGACGGCGAGCTCATCATCGCGGGTTGGGTCGGCGACAGTCGTGTCTACTGGTTGGGCGACGACGGGTCGGCATTGCAACTCTCGATCGACGACTCCTGGGTCACCGACCAGGTCGACCACGGGATGTCGAGAACGCAGGCCGAGGCCGATCCCATGGCGCATTCGATCACGCGCTGGCTCGGCGCCGACGCAACCGACCCGGCGGCGCGGTGCGGATCATTTGCGGCGACGGGCGCGGGATGGGTGCTCGTGTGCTCGGACGGCCTGTGGAACTATTGCTCGGGCGCTTCCGATCTCGCCGAGCTGATCGCGAAGTACGAGAGTCGTGATCCAACCGACGTGGCCGGGCGCCTCGTCGAGTGGGCGAACGAGCAGGGCGGCCATGACAACATCACCGTCGCACTCGCGCGCGTCGAGCGAGACGACTTTCCCGGATCGGCAACCGCGCTTGCCGGATCGACAACGCTTTCGGGATCGACGCCCTCGCCGCAGGCACACGCGGCCGGGCCGCAGACAAGGAGCTCATGATGGCCAACTGGAACGCTGAGGTGTTCGAGAACGAGTACCTCGCCGACGGCGCCTCCGACGTGCATGCCGTGGTGACGGTCACCTGTTCCGGTGCGGTCGAGGCGGACACCGGCGGCGAAGCCGCGGAGGTGTTGATCATCGACACGTCCGGATCGATGCGCGAACCGCGTTCGAAGATCGTCAGTGCGCGGAAGGCCGCGGCGGTCGCGATCGACGCGATCGACGACGGCACGTACTTCGCGGTGATCGCCGGCCAGTCTCACGCGTTCGCGCTGTTCCCTCATGAGGGAGGAATGGTGCGCGCCGATCCCCGGAGTCGCGACGCCGCCAAGACCGCGGTCGGCCGTCTCGACGGCGAAGGCGGCACCGCAATCGGGGCGTGGCTGCTGAAGGCCGATGCCTTGTTCGACACGACATCGGCGATCAAGCGGCATGCGATCCTGCTCACCGACGGCAAGAACGGCGAGGATGCCCGTACGTTCGGGAGCATCCTCGACAGCCTGCAAGGCCGATTCGCGTGTGACTGCCGCGGCGTCGGCGCCGACTGGGACGTCAACGAGCTGCGGCGCGTGTCGTCCGCGCTGTTGGGTTCGCTCGATCTCATCGCGGACCCGGCCGACATGGCCGAAGACTTCGAGTCGATGATGGCCGCGTCGATGAGCCGGGGGATCGCGTCGGCGTCGCTCCGGATCTGGGCGCCACAGGGCGCGCAGGTGCTATTCGTTCGTCAGGTCGCACCCACGATCGAAGATCTCAGCTCCATGCGCGTCGCAGTGTCCGATCTGATCGGCGACTATCCGACAGGAGCGTGGGGCGACGAGTCGCGCGACTACCACGTAGCCGTCCGCGTGCCGCCGAAACCCATCGGTTCCGAGCAGTTGGCCGCCCGCGTCCAGCTCGTCGTCAACGCGCAGGTACAGGCGTCCGGTCTCGTGCGCGCCACATGGTCGGACGACTCGACGCTCACGACCCGCATCAATCCCGCCGTCGCGCACTACACCGGTCAGGCCGAGCTCGCCTCCGTCATCCAGGACGGCCTGGCTGCGAAAGCGGCCGGCGACGACGCGACCGCCACGGTGAAGCTCGGCCGAGCTGCGCAGCTGGCCGCGCAGACGGGCAACGACGAGGCGACCTCGAAACTCCAAAAGGTCGTCGACATCCAGGACGCCGAGGCGGGAACCGTTCGCCTGAAGCACGGCGTCGACAAGCTCGACGAGATGGCGCTCGACACCTCGTCGACGAAGACCACCCGGGTGAAGCCGTGAGTACGTGTCCCAACGGTCATCAATCGGCGACCGACGACTTCTGCGACACGTGCGGAGCGCCGATCGCGCCCGCCGCTCCGCCGGCGGCTCCGCCCGTTCCCGAGGCCCCGACGTTGCTGAAGAAGGCCTGCCCGAACTGTTCCACGCTGAACGCCTCCGACGCGCTCTTTTGTGAGGCGTGCGGGTACGACTTCACGACCGGCCAGAAGCCACCGGCGACTCCCGCGCCGGGCCCGGCCGGCACTCCGAACGCGCCGGCGCCGGCGGCGGCGGCGCTCACGGGCGCCGACTGGGTTGCCGAG
>JAUZEI010000194.1 GCA_030839105.1 Actinomycetota bacterium | reverse complement strand
GATACGGAGACTGCGACGACAGGTGCCGGCAGTGGGTCACGAGCGGCCGACGACCGAGCCGCTCGCGCAACGCGTTCATGCCGTCGGGAAGGACGTCGGTGCGCGGTTCCCAGCGAACCATGCCACTGGGCGGGACGACCCACTCGTCGGTGTTGAACGGCCGCAGGACCTCGTGTGGATACCACCACGAGTCGAGTTGCACCGCGCCGACCGGGAGTCCTCGCGCCTCGAGATCGTCTACCGCGGCGACGATCGTCGATGCCGCGTCGAGGCCGGGCTCAGTTCGGTACCAGTACGCACTGCCGTTGTCGGTCCAGTACGAAAGTCGCGTGCCGAGCATGTCGGCGTCGCGCGCCGGCGCGGCAACTCCCGAACGTTCCCGCAGGAGGCGGGCCCAGCGCGCGTAGCAGTCACGCATGCCTTCGCCTGCGATGATTGCGAGCTCGGTCCCGAAGCCGGCGTTCACGTCGTCGAGGTCGCCGTGCCAGCCCATGCGCAACCCCGCGGTGGCGTCCTCCTTGCCCGACGGCACCGCGATCACCTGCTCATGAAAACCGTCGAGCGGCGCGACCAACACCGTGCGCCCATCGGGTGCGACGAGTCCGAGCGGCATGACGACGGCCGGGCGGAACGGCAGGAGCCGCCAACGCGAGAGAGCTTCGTCACTGAACACCGGTAAGGCGAACTCCGTGTACTGGTGGCCGAAACCGCGCAATCCTTCGGGCGCGTCACCCGCCGCGCGCGCCAGGGGGTCGAAATGCCAGCCAACCACCGGTGTCGCGAACGCGCCCGTCGCAAACCCTTGTCGGGCGCGGCGCGCTTCGAGTCGCAAGGCGACGACGGGCTCATTGTCGAGGGCCCGGATCCGGCCGGTGATCCACTCCGACTCGACGACGAGCGCGTCACCCGAACGCGACACCTGCACCGTCGCGATCGCGTCGTCGGGCGTGATGAGTCGACCCGGTCCGAGCCAGTCCGGCTCGTCCCAACCGACGCGCACGACGCCCGCGGCCAACTCGACGCGCAGCGGACCGGCGCTGACCGAAGCGGTGTCGTCGTTGTCGGCGGCGTCGACGTCGGGCACGCGCTGTATTCAATCGGAGGCCGCATCCCCGCGCACACCCGCGTCGAACGGCAACGAACACGCGGTGCGGGGGACCGTCCGAGACGGTCCCCCGCGTTCGCATTGCCGAGATGCCGGTCGGTCAGAAGCGCAAGCGCCAGACCTGACCCGACGTGTTCACTCCTGGCGGCGAACCGGCCAGACCACCTGCGGGTGCGATCGAGAAGGCCGACACGAAGACGGTGCCCCACCTGTCGACGGCAACGCCGGCCGGGAAAGGCACGTCGACGTCGTGATGCTTCCCACCGGGCGACACCTTGGTGAGCACGCCCGCGATCTCCGGGTTGACGGGCTTGGCTTCCGGTGCGAAGAGCTGGCTCACGTACAGCGAACCATCACGGCCGACTGCCACACCGGTGACGGTCGTGAAGCCGGTCCACGTCTTTTCGACATCACCCGTACGTCCGTCGAGCTTCACGACTCGCCCTTGGCCGGGAACCTCGCCGACGAGCCCGCCGACGTACACGTCGCCGTGCCGATCGAGCGCGAGCGAGGTCGGTACGAAGTCGGCGCCCGGAGCGGGAATCGCCTTGTTCACGACGTTCGGGAACACGTGGAACAAGCTCACCTTGCCGTGCTTGTCGACCCGGAGAATGTCGTTGCCGGCCGCGTCCGCGACGAGCTGGTCGTGTTCACGGGCGATCACCGCGTACGGGTCGCTGTCGAAACCGTGACCGTCGGGGTCGTGTTCGCTCTCGTACCGGGTGATGTCGGCGACGGGCTTCGCCTTGCCGAAGGGACGAGCCGCGAGCAACTTGCCCGCCTGCGCACCCGGCACACCGGGGGGGAACACGTCCGGCGGCGCCCACGTCTCCTGGATGTAGATCTTGTCCCCGAGCTCGTGCTGAGACACGCCGTCCGAGCCGACCGCGAACGAGCCGTCGGCACCGGCGCCCGAGATGAGGTTCCTCACCAACTCCTCGTGGTGGCGGTTCTTGCCGGCCTGCGGGAGAAGGACCGCGCTTATGGAACCGGTCGCGCCCGTGCACAGCGCGTCTTGGCCCTGGCCCGAACAGGCAGGTCCCCCCTTGCCGGCTTCGGCGATCAACAGAACGCCGTTGTCGACGAGCGAGAGCTGGCGCGGATTGTTGAGGCCGCTCGTGACGACGACCGGAGCCGAGCTGCCGTGCTCGTGGTCGCGGTCGTGCCAAGAACCGTGCCAGTCGTGATGCGAGCTCGACGCCGGGAACTCGGCGCCGTCGCGGCCATCCGAGTGGGATCGAGCACTCTGTGCTTGCGCCGTCGAAGCGAGTGTGGAGACGGCGAGCGCACTACCCACGAGCACCGTCAGTACAGATCGGGAATACCGAAATCGCATATCAGCCCCTGCTTTGAAGACATCCGGTTGGTGCCGAGCACACGCGCGTCCTGGGCGCGCGTCGGTCGGCCTAGTACCCGGCGGCCTCCACGAGCAACGCCTCCGGGACCAGAGTCTGATCAAACCTCGCGCCTCGGCCAAGGGGGCCAACCACCCCAGATGCCTCGTGCCTGCACACTCTGCTCGGTCGGCGAGCGCGGTCACAGTTCCCATCGCGTGCGCCACCCGGCGTTAGCATCCGCCGCGTGCTGACGGGTTCACGTCGTGTGGCCCGCAAGCCCGATCGATTCGCGGTGCGACTGGCCGCGATATGCGCGGCTGCGCTCGCCCTACGCGTGGTGTACGTGCTTACGTTCTCGCGTCACCTGCACTTCGGTCTCGACGCGATCTGGTACGAGCTCGTCGCCGGGACGATCG
>JAUZEI010000191.1 GCA_030839105.1 Actinomycetota bacterium | reverse complement strand
TGTTCCCCCCGTCAGAAGGAGCCCTGCGATGCTGAGTCGCCTGGCGCATTGGTGTTATCGCCGTCGACGACTCGTCCTCGGCCTCTGGATCCTGCTGCTCATCGGCAGCCAGGTCGCGAGCTCGGCCGCGGGCGGCAAGTCGTCCATGAGCTTCAAGCTCCCGGCGAGCGACTCGCAACGTGCGCAGGACCTCCTGGCTCAGCGATTCGCAACCGAATCGGGCGCGACCGGCGAGGTCGTGATCGCAGCGCCTGCGGGCGTCAAGAGCCCGGCGGTCGAACAACGGGCCAAGGCCCTGTTCGACCAGATCGCGCGCACGCCGCACGTCGTCGAGGTGACGAGCCCGTACAGCGCGCCGGGCGCGAACCAGATCTCCGGTGACGGCACGATCGCATTCGCGCAGGTGCACTTCGATCAGAACATCGACAAGCTCAAGTCCGCCGACGCGGATCAGGTGAAGAACGTGGCGGCCAAAGCCGGCGTGCCCGGCTTCGACGTCGCGCTGTCGGGCAACATGTTCCAGAGTCGCAAGCCCCCGGGTGGTACGGAGCTCGTCGGCGTTCTCGCGGCGATGATCATCTTGTTGATCGCGTTCGGCTCGGTGCTCGCGATGGGTCTGCCGATCCTCACCGCGCTCTTCGGGATCGGTGTCGGTCTCGCGGGCGTGAGCCTGCTCGCGAACGTGTTCTCGATGCCGAGCTTCGCGAGCATCCTCGCGGCGATGATCGGCATCGGTGTCGGCATCGACTACGCGCTGTTCATCGTCACGCGTTACCGCCAGGGTCTGCACGCCGGTCTCGATCCGGAACGGGCGATCGTCAAGTCGGTTACGACGTCGGGCAAGGCCGTGCTGTTCGCGGGATCGACGGTCGTAATCTCGCTGCTCGGAATGTTCGCGATGGGTCTGTCCTTCGTGCGGGGGTTGGCGGTCGGCGCGTCGCTTGCGGTCGTCTTCACGATGGCCGCGTCGGTGACCCTCTTGCCCGCCGTGCTGGGCTTCGTCGGTCCGAAGATCGACAAGCTCGCGCTCCCGTGGACCCAGCGGAGTGCGCAGAGCGGGCGCACCACCGTCGCGTATCGCTGGAGCCGACTGATCCAGCGGCGACCGTGGACCTCGGCGGGCGTCGGTTTCATCGTCTTGGTCCTGCTCGCGCTTCCGGTGTTCTCGATCACGCTCGGCAGCTCCGACGCCGGGAACAATCCGAAGAGCGATACGACCCGCGTCGCCTACGACCTCCTCGCCAAGGGATTCGGCCCCGGATTCAACAGTCCGCTGTTGATCGCCGTCGACGTCCCCAATCAGGGAGCTGCGACCGCGCTGCCCGCATTGCACGACGCGATCGCGCGCGTGCCAGGTGTCGCGGAGGTCACGCCGCCCCGGCTCGGTCCCTCGGCCACCGCCGCCGTCCTGCAGGTCTTCCCCACGACCGGTCCTCAGGACCAGAAGACCGTCGCGCTGATGCACGATCTGCGCGCGCACGTCATCCCCGCCGCCATCGCCGGGACCGGTCTCGTCGTGCACATCGGCGGCAACACCGCGACCTTCGCCGACCTTTCCAGCTTCCTCGGCTCGCACCTGCCGATCTTCATGCTGGTCGTGCTCGGTCTGTCGTTCCTGTTGTTGCTCGTCGTGTTCCGCTCGCTCGTCGTGCCGCTCAAGGCAGTGATCATGAATGTCTTGTCGATCGGTGCGGCCTACGGACTGCTCGTCGCCGTCTTCCAGTGGGGCTGGGGCGCGGGGCTCATCGGCATCGGGAAGAAGGGTCCGATCGAGAGCTTCATTCCGATGATGATGTTCGCCGTCATCTTCGGTCTCAGCATGGACTACGAGATCTTTCTGCTCAGTCGGATCAAGGAAGAATTCGACAAGACCCGGAACAACGCGGAAGCCGTCGCCGACGGTCTCGCGCACACCGCACGCGTCATCACGGCCGCCGCCGCGATCATGGTGTGCGTCTTCGGATCATTCGTCCTCGGGGGCGAGCGTGTCATCAAGGAGTTCGGGCTCGGCCTGGCCGCCGCGATCCTCATCGACGCCACGCTCGTTCGCATGATCCTCGTACCGGCGACGATGGAGCTTCTCGGCGACGCCAACTGGTGGCTTCCCCGGTGGCTCGCCCGCATCCTGCCGAACATCCACATCGAAGGAACCGACGACGACGAGATGGAAGCCGAGCTCTCCGATCTCCTCGAGCACGACGGCATCGCCCGGCGCGAGTTGTAGCGCCGGCGGCTGGAGTACATCGCCTTTGTTTGGCCCCGCCGGGCGCTCGTACACTCGGCCCGTGCTCGTGGGCCGGGAGCGCCAGGTCGCCCAGCTTCGTAGCCACGTCGACGCGCTCGCGCGCGGGGGCGGTGGTCTTGTTTCTCCTCGCCGGTGAGGCCGGGATCGGCAAGACACGCCTTGCCGAAGAGGCGATGCGAGACACTCGCATCGAAGACCTCCAGAGCCCCGCGGGAAGCGCGGCTTGATCCATGGGAGAATCGGCGACGGACCGCGTCTTCGACCTTGACGACCCGAGGAGAGCGCGATGGCCTCGCCGGACCCGTGGATCGCCGCATCCCGTACCGATCTGCTCGCCGGTGTCACGTCTCACGTCGCCGTGGTCCCCGGCGACGCTCGGTCGGGCTCGGCGTTCGAGAAGGTCATGATCCACGGCCATCCGCATTTCGCGAAGACTCTTGGGTATCGCACCGACTGGATCATGCGCATCACCGGCGACCGCGACCTGCGCACGTTGAAGATCTGGCGGGCGGGGATCATGCACGACGCGCCGCCCGAGATCGACCATGCCGTCGTCGGCATGGCCGCCGACGGCGAGGGCGAAGACGCGGTGCTCACGATCTTGATGCGCGACCTCGGCGATCGCCTGTTTCCGGAAGGCGACTCGACGATCTCGCTCGAAGACCACCTCGGACTGCTCGACGCGCTCGCGGCGCTCTCGACGCGGTACTGGAACTGGGCCGACGACCTCGGTCTCGCCACGATGGAGGAACGTATCCGGTTCTTCGCGCCCGACAACATTGCACCCGAGGCGGAGGTCGACCACCCGCCGTTGCCGATCCGCGTCGCCGTGCAGGGATGGCCACGGCTCGCCGAACGCGCGCCCGCGCTCGCCGAGCTTCTCGCCGCGATCCACGCGGACCCCGGACCGCTCGCGGATGCGATGCGTTCCACGCCTGTCTCGTTTCTTCACGGCGACTGGAAGATGGGAAACCTCGGCCGCCATCTCGACGGCCGCTCGATCCTGCTCGACTGGGCGTATCCCGGATCGGGTCCCGTGTTGTGGGATCTCGCCTGGTATCTGGCGTTGAACAGCGCGCGCCTGCCGATCGACAAGGAAGCAACGATCGCAGCGCTGCGCGACGCGCTCGAACGGCGCGGTGTGCGCACGAACGAGTGGTTCGACGTGCAACTCGACCTCTGTCTCGTCGGGATGATGGCGTGCTTCGGCTGGGAGAAGGCGATGGGCGCCGACGACGAGCTGCGATGGTGGGAAGCACGTGCGACCGAGGGCGCCCGTCACGTCGCCGGCGCGTATCCGTCATCGCGCGCGTGATCCGCGATCACTACGACGGAGCCGCGCCAGGATGGGCCCGGGGCGCAACGCTCGTCTACGCGCCGATCGCGGAACAGCTGGTCGCCCGTGCACGGGGCGCGGCTCTCGGTCACGTGCTCGACGTGGGTGCGGGCACCGGCGTTGCGGAGGCACCACTGCGCGCCGCGGGTGCGGCGAGGATCGTGGGGGTCGACCTTTCGCACGACATGCTCACGTGGGATCGCGACGGCCGGCCACCGGCCGTGGTCGCCGACGTGATGCGACTCCCATTTCGCGACGAGTCGTTCGACGCCGCGGTCGCGGCCTTCGTGCTCAATCACCTCACCGATCCGGTCGGCGGCCTGGTCGAGCTCGCACGGGTGACCCGACCCGGCGCCGGCCTGCTGGCGAGCGTCTTCGCCAACACGGCTCGCAGTGAGAACCGCGACGCGGTCGACGATGTCGCGCGCGTGCACGGATGGTCGCCACCGGCGTGGTACCTCGACCTCAAGGAGAATGCCACGCCGCTCCTCGGCTCGGCGGCTTCGATGACAAGGGCCGCGGTTGCCGCGAGCCTGAGCGACGTCGAAGTCCAAGAGGCTGATGTCGACGTCGGAGTCACCGACCCTCGCGCCCTTGTCGACTACCGCTTCGGCCAGGCGCAGTTCGCGCAGTGGATCGCCGCGCTCGACCCGAGTACGTACGCTGCGGTGCGGGCCGCCGCGATCGACGCTGTTGGTCGGGCGATGCAGCCCTACCGACCCCGCGTCGTCTTCCTCAGTGCACGGCGGAATCGGTGACCGCGATTGCAGTCGAGCTTGCGGTGATGCCGTCGTGCGTCGCGAAACCCGGTGACGACCCGATCAATCCCTCCCGGACACCTGAGACGAGTTTCTCATGTCAGCCGGGGGAGACGCTGACCGGGATGCCGTTGACCGCGGCATTGCCGGAGAGCACGTCGACGAAACCGCCGGGAGACAGCACATTGGTGTTGACGCCGGGATGCTTGTTGGCGACCGCCATCCGTGTGCCGGCTTTGTCGTGACCCCAACCGTGAGGCAGCGAGACGACCCCGCGCTTGATCGCGTCGGTAATTTCGATCGGGACGACGAGCGCGCCCGCTTCGGAGCTCACCTTGGCGTGGTCGCCGTCGTTGAGGCCGAACCGCTGTGCGTCGTCGGGATGGATGAGCAACGTGCAACGGTCCTTGCCCTTCACCAGCACGGCCACGTTGTGCATCCACGAGTTGTTCGAGCGGAGGTGCCGCCGACTGATCAGCACGAGGTCGTCGGCCGGCCGGTCGAGGCGTGCCGCGAGCCGAGGAATGTCGGCGACGATGTAGTCGGGCGTCAAAACGACCTTCTTGTCGGGCGTCTGGAGCACGTCGGCGAGCCGGGAAACGTTCGGACCCAAATCGATGCCGTGCGGCGCAGCCTTCACCTGGTCGAGGTTGATGCCCTCGGGATTCTCGCCGTAGCGATCGCCGAACGGACCGGTGCGCAGCGTGAGGTCGAGGAGTCGCTCCGGGCCGCCTTCGTTGTAGCCCTCGCGCAACGTCGGACCGTCGAGGCCGTGCACGTCGGCGAGCACGTCGAAGAACCCGTCGTCGATGGCGGCGACGTCGACCTCGTTCATCGGTTGTCCGAGGCACAGGCCGGCCAGTCGGATCAAGATCTCCCATTCGTGCGGCCGGCCGTCGGTCGGCGGGAAGATCGGTGCCGAGTAGTTCGCGCCGCTGCCGACCGCGAACTGCCAGATCAGGTCGTCATGATGCGCCTGCTCGAGCGCCGACATCCCGGGCAGGATCACGTCGGCGTGGCGCGTGGTCTCGTTGATCCAGTTATCGACGCTGATCATGCACTCGAGCCCCTCGAGGGCTTCGTCGAGACGGTCTCCGCCGGGCGTCGCCAACACCGGGTTTCCGGCGACGGTGAACAACGCGCGGATCTGACCGGTGCCCGGCGTCGCGATCTCCTCGGCGAGGCACGACGCCGGCACATGACCGAGAACCTCGGGCGCGCCGCGCACGCGACTGCGCCACCGGCCGAAGTTCGGCGCGCCGTTCTCGAGACCGGGCATCGGCAACACGGTGAGGGGCCACGCCGCGGGCCGGGGAAACATCAGGCCGCCCGGCACGTCGAAGTGACGGGTGAGGATGTTGACGACATCGACGAGCCAGCTCGCGAGTGTCCCGAACTCCTGGTTGCACAGGCCGATGCGGCCGTAGAGCACACCGCGCTCGGTCTCGGCGAGTTGGTGCGCGAGCCGGCGCGTGCGCTCCGCGGTGATGCCGGTCGTCGACGCGACCCGCTCGGGCGTCCACTCCTCGACGAGATCGCGCAGCTTGTCGACGCCGTCGATGAGGTCGGCCACCGTACCGAGGTCGATGAGCTCGTCGGCGAAGAGCACGTGCACAACCGCGAGCAGGAGCGCGGCGTCGGTACCCGGCGTGATCGGCAGCCACTCACTCGCGCGATCCGCGGTGCCGGTACGACGCGGATCGATGACGATGACCTCGCCGCCGCGCGCCTGGATCGCGTCGATCTCGCCCATGAGGTCGGGGCACGCGAGCAACGAGCCTTGTGATGCGTGCGGATTGGCGCCCATCGCGACCAAAAGGTCGGTGCGCCGCACGTCGGGCACCGGAATGCTCCACATGCCGCCGTACATGAGATGGCTGCTGACGTTCTTGGGCCACTGGTCGACCGTGCCCGGCGAGTAGATCATCGGGATGCCCGACATCCCGATGAGGATGCCGATGTAACGGCTCAAGCTGAACGCGTGCGCGAGCGGGTTGCCGACGTACGCGGTCACCGCTTCGATGCCGTGCTCGGCGATCACCGGCAGGAGCAGCTCACCGCAGCGTGCGAACGCCTCGTCCCACGTCGCGGCGCGAAACGTTCCGTCGGGTTGACGCAACATCGGAGTGCGTAGCCGGTCGGGGTCGTGGTGCAGGTGCCCGAGGGTCGTGCCCTTCGGGCAGAGATGGCCCTTCGACCACACATCTTCGCGATCGGCGCGGATCAGCTCGACCTTCTCGTCGCGCACGTGGATCTCGAGCCCGCAC
>JAUZEI010000176.1 GCA_030839105.1 Actinomycetota bacterium | reverse complement strand
GAGGTGGACGGCGTGGGCGATGATCCATCGGTCGTCGGCGCGCCCCGCGAGCCGTTCCCCGGCGGCCCCGTCGACCGGATCCTCGGCGACGTGGATGTGCACGCCGACTCCGAGGTCGGTCGCGAGTCCGCAGACCGCGTCGAGGGTCTCGTCGGAGAGCGTGAACGCGGCGTGCGCACCGACGAGACCGCGGCCGCCGGCGCGCAGGAAGCGCTCGTTCTCGGCGAGCCCCGCCTTGGCACCGTCGGCGCCGTTGCGGTCGGTGACCTCGTAACAGCAGACGACCCGCACGCCGACTTCGGCGCAGGCCTCCGCGATCACGTCGAGGCTGCCCTCCACCGCGCCCGGGCTCGAGTGGTGGTCGACGATCGCCGTGGTTCCCGCCTCCAGTGCTTCGAGGGCGCCGAGCCGCGCGCCCCACCGGAGCATCTCGAGGTCGAGCGCCCGGTCGACGCGCCACCAGATCAGTTCGAGAATCTCCGGGAAATCGTGCGGGGTGCGGGGCGGGGTCGGCATGCCGCGCGCGAGCGCGGAGTAGAGGTGCGTGTGCGCGCAGACGAGCCCCGGTGTCGTGTTCTCCGCGCCGTGCACCGGACTCTCCGGGCTCATCGCGCTCACCGGGTGCGGCGCATCGGCAGCGCGGTGCGCCATTCGCCGTCGAGGTCGTGCAACGCGGCCGCGACGGCCCCGGCGGTCGGCACGAGGCCGATCTCGCCGACGCCCTTGATGCCGTAGGGTGCGCGCGGTTGGGGCTCCTCGACGAGCACGACCTCGATCGGCGGCACGTCCTTGGCCCGGATGATGCCCAGCCCGCGCAGCGTGTCGAGGGTCGGCCGGCCGTCGGCGTCGCACGGAAAGTCTTCGGTGAGCGCGTAGCCGAGGCCCATGTGCACCGCGCCCTCGATCTGGCCGACGCACTGCTGCGGGTTCACGGCCCGGCCGACGTCGTGCACCGCCACGACGCGCTGGATCGCGCCGGTCGCGCGGTCGAGGACGACGAGTTGCGCGGCGTAGCCGAACGCGGAGTGGATCACGGGATTCTCAACGCCCGATTCGATCGAGCTCGTCCAGTCGACGCGGTACTCGCCCGGATAGTCGACGCCGATCCGACAGCCGTCTTCCTTCGCGGCGCGGCACGCTTCGGCGACCGCGCCCGCTCCCATCAACGTGCCGCGCGAACCGGTGGTCTGGCCCGCACCGAGCTCGCGGGTCGTATCAACGAAGACGCGCACGCGCGCCGGGTCGACCCCGAGCTCCTCGACCGCGACCTGCACGGCGACGGTGTGCACGCCCTGTCCCATCTCGGTCCAGCAGTGCCGCACCTCGACGGTGCCGTCGGGCTGGAAGCGCACGACGGCGCGCACGATCTCGAGGAACCCGTTGCCGAGCCCGGAGTTCTTGAGGCCGAGGCCGAGGCCGACCGCACTGCCGGCTGCGACCGCGGTGTCGTACGCGGGCTTGATCGATTCCAGGCAACGCTGCGCGCCCCGGCAACCGTCGTCCATCACCTGGCCCGGACCCCACACCTCGCCGGGCTTGATCACGTTGCGGTGTCGGATCTCCCAGCCGCTGATACCGACCTCCGCCGCGAGCCGGTCGAGCGCGCCTTCCCTCGCGAACTGCGCCTGGTTCGCGCCGAAGCCGCGGAACGCTCCGCACACCGAGTTGTTGGTGCGGACCGCGAACGACTCCACGTCGATCGCGGGCACGTGGTACGGGCCGCTCGCGTGACCGGCGGATCGTTCCAGCACCTTCATCCCGACCGACGCGTACGGGCCGGAGTCGCCGATCATGCGGGCGCGCAACCCGGTCAACCGACCCTCGTCGTCGCAGCCGACGGTGAGATCGATGCGGATCGGGTGCCGTTTGGGATGAATGAGCAACGACTCCTCGCGCGACAGCGTGCATTTGACCGGCGCACCGAGCAGGAACGCGGCGAGCGCGGTCTGCGCCTGGTTCGCCATGTCCTCCTTGCCGCCGAACGCGCCACCGTTCGCGACCTGTTCGGCGGTGATGCGCTGCGGGTCGATGTCGAGGACCGATGCGACCTGGTCGCGGTCGTCCCATACTCCCTGGCCGCCGGAGTACATGATGAATTTGTCGTCGGGTCCCGGAACGACGAGGGTCGATTCGGGTTCGAGGAACGCGTGCTCGATACGTTGCGTCTGGAATACGTCGTGCATCACGTGCGCGCTCGCGTCGAGGGCGGAGTCGACATCGCCGCGCGTGTACGCCGAGCGCGACAACACGTTGCCGTCGAGGCCCCAGACCGCGTCCTCGTCGTCGGTCAACGCCTCGACCGCGTCGGCGAGGGTGCGCAGGACGCGGTACTCAACCTCGACGAGCTCGGCCGCGCGCCGGGCGGTGACGCGGTCCTTCGCGACGACGAACGCCAGCACGTCGCCGAGATACGACGTGCGGCCGCCCTCCGGGATGAAGACCGGCCAGTCCTTGTGGATCAACCCGACGCGCAGCTTTCCCGGCACATCGGCGGCGGTGAGCACGCGCACGACACCCGGGACGGCTTCCGCGGCGGACGTGTCGATCTTCAGTACGTCGGCACGCGCGTGGTCTGCGAGCCGGACCGCGCCGTGCAACACTCCGGGCGGCCGCATGTCGTCGACGTACGGCTTCTCGCCGAGTGCGAGCTCGAAGCCCTGATACTTGCTGCCGCTGGTGCCGACCCCGCCGAGCGGTTCCAGCTCGAGCGTCTCACCCTTGGCGAGCAGCTCGACCGCATCGAGGATCTTCACGTACCCCGTGCACCGGCAGAGATGGGCGCCGAGATGACGGGCCGCGGTGTCGCGGTCGAGATCGGCGCCCTTGCGTTCGAGCAGGGAAGCGACGCGCATCAGGATGCCGGGAGTGCAGAAACCGCACTGCAGCGCGCCCGTCGCCGCGAATGCGCACGCCATGCGGTCGCGTTCGGCTTCCGGGAGACCCTCGAGGGTCGTGATCACCGTGCCCGCGACCTTCTGCAGCGACAGGTTGCAGCTGACG
The DNA here is from genome assembly GCA_030839105.1 of Actinomycetota bacterium. Taxonomy (GTDB): domain Bacteria; phylum Actinomycetota; class Acidimicrobiia; order IMCC26256; family PALSA-610; genus PALSA-610. The sequence goes on along the minus strand of JAUZEI010000176.1, from coordinate 2,973 downwards.
ACCGCCTTGCCGTCGACGAGCACCGTGCAACACCCACACTGCCCCGACGGCGAGCAGCCGTCCTTGGGCGAGCACACACCCAGCTCCTCGCGCAATGCCGCGAGCAGATGCGGGTGCTCGCCGCCGACGGAGACCTCGGAACCGTTGAGGATGAACGAAACCATTACCGGCTAGCGTCCTCTCCACTTCAACAAAATGTCAACGCGAGATCCGTTGCGTTCGCGTGAAATCGGCACCGAGTTCCACCTCAATGCGACAAGCTGCGCCCGTGCTCCTCGTCAATCCCGGCCGCCGGCAGTCCGGGGCCGCGAACCCGGACGGGCCCCACAGCCGGGCCGACGTCGGGCCCGGCGAGTCGCCGGCCGCGCTGCACCGGCGCTTCCCCGGCTACACGCCTACGCGCATCGTCGACGCACCCGGCCTCGCGGCCGAGCTCGGGCTGGCGAGCCTTACGGTCAAGGACGAGTCGGCGCGGCTCGGGCTGCCGTCGTTCAAGATCCTCGGGGCGTCGTGGGCGGTCTACCGCCTCCTCGTCGGTCGCCTCGGCCGCGAACCGGAGTGGCGCGACTTCGACGAGCTGCGCGCGGAGTTGGCGCCCCTCGGCGCGCTCACGCTCGTCGCCGCGACCGACGGGAACCACGGACGCGCGGTCGCGCACATGGCACGAATGCTCGGCTACGGGTCGCACATCTTCGTCCCGGCCGGAACCGCGGCGGCGCGCATCGACGCCATTGAGAGCGAGGGCGCGCCCGTGACCGTCGTCGACGGAACGTACGACGACGCGGTGCGCGCGTCGGCCGGACTCGCGGCCGACGACGTGCTCGTCGTGTCCGACACGTCGTGGGAGGGTTACACCGAGGTTCCGCGCACCGTCATCGAGGGCTACGCGACGATCTTCGCCGAAGTCGACGAGCAGCTCGCCGCCCGGCCCCCCGAGGTCGTCGTCGTCCCGATGGGCGTCGGCGCACTGGCCGCCGCGGTCGTGCAGCACTACGCGGCCCACGCGACGGTCATCGTCGTCGAGCCGTTGTCGGCGGCCTGCGGATTGCACTCCGCGGAAGCCGGGTTCCCCGTCGAGGTCACCGGCCCGCACGACTCGATCATGGCGGGCCTGAACTGCGGGATGGTGTCGATCATCGCCTGGCCGGTGGTTTCCGCGGGCGTCGACGTGTTCGTCGCGATCGACGACGCGGCCGCCGAGCAGGCGATGCGCGATCTGGCGCAGATCGGGATCGTGGCCGGCGAGACGGGCGCCGCCGCGCTGGCCGGTCTGCGGGCTGCGGTCTCCGCGGCCGTGGTCGATACGCGAGGCCGGAACGTCCTCGTGTTGTGCACCGAAGGCGCCACCGACCCCGCCGCCTACGAACGCATCGTCGGCCGCCAGCCGTGACCCGCTTTCCCCCGAACCGTTCACTGCCAACAGTGGGCAGGGTTTCGTGCGCCACGCGCCAGTTTCCCTGCCCACTGTTTGCAACTTTTTGGACGTCCAGGCGTCGGTTTCGTTGCACACTGTTTGGTGGGTTGCGGGGGTCAGGGGGCTCCGAAGAGGGTGCGAGCCTTGTTGCGGAACATTTCGACGTCGACTCCGAGGGCGATGCGCCAGTGGGCGAAGCCGGCGGCGGCGGACTGGGTCGACCCCTCGAGCGCGGCGAAGAACGGGGCGCGGAAGTCGACGACGGTCGTACCCCACGCCGCGCCGCCGCCACAGTCGACCGACAGCGGCAGGGCCGGTGCGTCGAGGATGACCTCGGGCGACGAGAGCGCGAGAACTGCGAGCAGGTCGTGACACGGCGTGTCGGGCGAGGTGAACGTGGAGCCGAACTCCTTGTAGAAGCGCAGCGGCGCGTCGAGGAAGGTGGCGGCGGCGCTGCGGTGCTCGGCCAGCAGCGCGAACTCGACGGGGCGCAACGTGGCGACGAGCGTCACGTCGAGCCCGACCAACAACGGCGGCCGCGCCCACGGCGCCATCACCACGCGCTGCGCGGCAATCGGATCGTGAGCGACGTTGGCCTCGCCGCAGGGCAGGGCGTTGCCTCCGCGGCGCGCCGAGCCGCCCATCACGACCAGTTCGCGAACTTCACCCGCGAAACCCGGATGCTCCGCGACCACGACGGCGATGTTCGTCAGCGGGCCGAGGGTGACGAGCGCGAGCTCGCCGGGCCGTTCGCCGACGAGGCGCGCGATCAGTTCGGTCGCCGGTTCGTCGACCGGCCGCACCGGCGCGACCTCGCCCGCCGCGTTGCCCAGCCCGTCCTCGCCGTGGATGAACGTGGCGGGGCGCAGGTCGGGAGCGGGCGGCAGCGGCCCCGGCATCCCGACGGCGACGGGCACGTCGTCCCGGCCCACGGCGTGCACCACGCGCAGCACACTCTCGGTCGCGAGATGGAGGTCGACATTCCCCCACACGACGGTGATCGCCACGACGTCGAGCGCGGGATCGCTGAGCGCCCACCACAACGCCACCGCGTCGTCGACACCGCCATCGGTGTCGATGACTACCGGACGCGCCACGCGGGTCGCGATTCAGGCGTCGCGGTTGGCGGCGGCGACCACCGGGCCGTCGCACGACCAGGGGAAATTGATCCAGCGTTCGGTGCGTGCCCAGGCGTATTCGGGCGAGATCACCGACCAGGGCTTGTGGTACAGCACCGCGGTGCGCGCCTCGGCGACGTGCTCCGCGATCTCCTTGCGCACGAGCTCCAACGTCTTGCCGGTGTCGGCAACGTCGTCGGCGATGAGCACGCGCATGCCCCGCAGGTCGATCAGGTCGAGCGTCGGGGGCAACACGACCGGAACGTCGAGGCGCTCGTCGACGCTCGTGTAGAACTCGACGTTCATCGCGAAGCAGTTCTTCACCGCGAGCGCGTACGCCAGGGCGCCGGCCACGGTGAGCCCGCCCCGCGCGATCGCGAGCACCATGTCGGGGCGGTAGCCGTCACGCGCGATCTCGAACGCGAGCTCCCGGGTGGCGAC
>JAUZEI010000172.1 GCA_030839105.1 Actinomycetota bacterium | reverse complement strand
CGCCGTCGCCGGCGCGATCCGTGGGATGTCGTACGCGGCGCCGGTTCACGGCCTCTCCTCCACTCCTGCGTGCAACGTGCCGTTGCAGCCTTTAGTGAACCCGGCGCGCGTCAACTGCTGACCCACTCCGTATGAAGGTTCGGTAAAGGGATGGCCCGAGCGAGCGTACGGCCGCGGCTAGCCACCGGGCGGCCGCAGTGATTCCTCGAATGTGCCCGTCGCGGCGCCCGCGAATTCGTACTGGCGCCAGGCCTCGTATACGACGACGCTCACCGCATTGGCGAGATTCAAGCTGCGGTTCGACGGGCGCATGGGAATGTGCAGGCGCTGCTCGGACGCGAACTCGGCGAGCAGGACGTCGCCGAGTCCGGTTGCCTCACACCCGAACGCGACGACATCTCCCGGCCGGTACTCGACCGCGTCGTAGCGTCGATGTGGGTCGTGGGTCGTCGTCGCAAACCAGCGCCGTTCCCCTCCGAGCGCGGAACGGCAGTTTTCCCAGGTATCCCAGACCTGCGTGTCCGTGAGCTCGTGATAGTCGAGGCCGCCGCGCCGCAACGAGGCATCGTCGAGGGCGAAGCCGAGTGGTCGCACGAGATGCAGCCGCGAGCCGGCATTCGCGCACAGGCGGATGATGTTCCCGGTGTTCGTTGCGATCTGCGGTTCGACCAGCACGATTTCGAGCATCGCCATCATTGTGCCTTCCACGCAATCTTCACCGCTTCTCGGCACCAAGGCGACAGCCCGTACGTATCTTCACTGCCCATGCAGAGTCCGTGGGTCGCCGAAACGCGGTGGCCGTCGCCATCGCCCGCCCGTCCGTTCCCGGTCGACCCGGCCCCGCGCACTCTGTTACTCCTCACGCTCGGTGCCGGAATCGCGCTCGATATCGGCGTACGGGGAGGCGTACACAATGTGATCATCGTCGTCGGCGTGGTGTGTGTCGTCGTCGTACTGGTTACCAACCGTCGCGTCGAGCGCGCCGCCGCGCGCCGGCTTGCGCTCATGGCCTTGGTACCGGCCGCCTTTCTCGCACTGCGCACGAGCCCGTGGCTGGCAGTCTCCAATCTCGCGGCCACAGCGGTGCTCCTCGGTCTGGCCGTTTCGTTCTCGCGTTCCGGTTCGGTGGGCGACACGACGCCGGTTGCGATCGTGCGCCGAGCGGGCGCCGCCGTCGGACGCGCGCCACGCGGCCCGGTTCTGCTCAGGCACGCGCTCCCCCGACACGGCCAAGGCCTGGCGCGGCACGGTGGTCGCATCGGGCGAGCGGTACTCACCGCGGTCCCGATCCTGGCGATCGTGATCGCGCTGCTCGCCTCGGCCGATCCTGTGTTCAAAGGCATGGTCGTTCCGCACGCGCATCCAGCGGCACTCGTCGGGCACCTCGCGTTGATCACGATCTTCGTGGTCTGCACGCTCGGGACCGCGGCGGCGGCACTCGGCGACGCGCGCCCCGAAGCGCGCCCCGGCCGCTTCGGGACACTCGAGATCGTCGTCATGCTCACCCTCGCGGTCGCTGTTCTCACACTGTTCGCGGTCGCCCAACTCGTCGCGCTCAGTGGCGCCGGACACCGCCTGATCGTGGAAGCCGGCATGACGCCTGCCGAATATGCGCGCCGCGGTTTCTTCCAGCTCTGTTGGGCAACGGGGACTCTCGTCGCGTTCCTCGCGATCGTGCGCGGTCTGGCAGCACCCGGGGTGTTCGACCGCGCCGCGGTACGAGTGCTCTCCGGTGTCGTTCCCCTACTGGCCATCGGCCTCGTCGTCGTGAGCGTGCGTCGCATGGCGCTGTACGACGCCGCGTTCGGCATGACGATGCTGCGACTTTGGGTCGTGGGCGTCGCAGTATGGATGGGCTTGCTGCTTGCGATGTTCGTCGCCCGCAATGTGGGCATAGGTGGTTCCCGCAGTTGGCTTCTCGCCGCGGCGGGTAGCACGGCGCTCGTCCTGATCATGGTTGCGAACGTCGCGAACCCCGAAGCCTTCGTCGTGCACCACAACGTCGCGCGCGCCGAGGGCGGGCGCGCGTTCGATCCCGGCTACCTCGTCGAGCTGTCGGATGATGCCTTCCCGGCCGTCGTCGGCGCCATGGAGCACTCACGGAGCCACGGCGTTCGAGCCGCTCTTCGCCAGGCCTTCTCCTGCGGTTCGCCGTCGACCGGCGTGGCCGCACTCAACCTCGCCGCGAACCGGGCCGACACCGCCCGCCGGGGACTTTGCTCGTCACCTCGGCCCTGAGCGGCTCCCTTTACTCTTGTGCAATGCCGCTCGGACGTCCGGGTCTTTCACCACAGATGGCCGGCCGGGCCCACGAGTTGGCACGACTCGCGCGCCTGGTCGGTGCCGGGCCGGGGCCGGCTATCGGTCTGGTCGGCGGCGAGGCGGGCGTCGGCAAGACGCGACTCGTTCGCGAGCTGATCGACCAACTGCCCGACGACATGGTGGTCATCGCCGGTCAGGCCGATCCCGGTTCCTTCGGTCGTCCGTTCGAGTTGCTCTTCGACGCGCTCGGGGCCGCGCGAGCGCACGGCAACGAGCGCATCGAGCGGCTCGCCGACTCCGACCGTCCCACCGACGAACGCGTCCGGCTCGCGCTCGAAATCGTGCGCGACCTCACCCGCTCCGTACCGACGATGATCGTGTTCGACGACCTGCACTGGGCCGACTCCGAGAGCGTCGCGCTCTTCGAACGCCTGGCGGAACCGGGCAGCGGTCCGCGGCTACTCGTCGGCACGTACCGTCCCGATGCTCTGCACCGTCGCCACCCGACTGCGGAGATGCTGCCGCGCTTGGAGCGGCGGCATGCGGTCACCCACCTGCACCTCGAACGGCTCTCGACGGTCGAGGTCGGATCGTTCCTCGCCGCGGTGTACGGCGGGGAGCCGTCGTACCGCGTCGTCGAGGCGTTGCACGCGCGCACCGGCGGCAACCCGTTCTTCCTCGAGGAGCTTCTGGCGGCCGCGCGCAAGGACGACCCGGAAGCGCTCTTGAGTCAGGAGCTTCCATGGAGCCTTGCCGAGCTCGTGCGCACACAGCTCGACGATCTCGGCAACGAAGACCGTCGGGTGCTCGAAACCGCAGCCGTCCTCGGCGTCACCCGCGTCGATTTCGACCTGCTCGCGGCCGTGTCGGGACATACCGATGTCGAGCTGATCCCGATCCTGCGTCGCCTCGTCGACCGCGGCCTGTTGATCGAAGCGGAACCCGATCTGTTCTCGTTCCGTCACGCCCTCGCGCGCGAGGCGATCGAGACGGATCTGCTCGGCCGCGAGCGCCGTCACCTCCACCATGCCGCGCTCGACGCCTTGCGGAGCACGAACAGCGATGACTTCGCCGCGATCGCGCACCACGCCCGCGGCGCGGGACAGTTCGACGACATGGTCGCCGCGGCCCGGCAAGGCGCGCTCCGATCGCTGCACTCCGGATCGACGTATCAGGCGCTCCAGCTCGCCGAGCTCGGTCTGAGCGAGGCCGCCGACGATCCCGAGTTGCTCGACATCGCGAGCCGGGCCGCATGGCTCAGCGGTCTGCTCCCGGACGCGCGTGCCCTCGCCGGCCGCGGCATCGCCGAAGCACGACGCGCCGGTGACCTCGAAGCGGAGTCGGCCGCGCTCCGGCTCATCTGCCGCCTCGATCACGACGTCGGCGACATGCTTGCGACGGCCGAAAGCACCGCCGCGCTGGCCGCCCTCGTCGAGCGACTCGACGAAGGGGTGGAGCAGGGCACCGCGTTCGCCGTCCTCGCGGAGATGTACATGTTGGCCGATGACCCCGTGGCCACGAATGCCTGGGCCGATCGCGCCGTCGAGCTCGCGAACCGCCTCGACCTGCCCGACGTGCGCGTGCGCGCCGAGATCGAGCGCGCCTCGGCGTTGATGAACCAACCCTCGATGGCGGCCGAGACCGCGGCCGTCCTGGGAAGGTCGATCGACGAAGCCGAAGCCCTCGGGCAATGGGTCCTCGTCGCGCGCGGATTGAACAACCTCGTCCGCGGCGATTGGTACCGACCCGATGCCGAGGAGGCGCGATCGCTTCTGCTGCGCATGCGCGACGCCACCGAGCGGAGCGGCTTCGATCTCTTTGCCGGGAGTTACTGGGACGGCCTCGCGGATCTCGCGGAGTGGGAAGGTGACCTGGGTGCGGCCCTCGCGCACATCGAGGAGGCACTGCGCGCGCAGCGCGATTCGACGGGGAGCACACCCGTGTTCTGGTATCGCGCGCACGCGGGCGGTCTCGCGCTCGAAGCCGGCGAGGTCGATCGCGCCGAAGCCATCTTCGCCGGGGTCGACCCGGCGGCCGGCGAGAAGGCGATGTGGTGGCGAGGCCTCGGGCTCCACATCGCCGCGCTGCGTCGTGACACGGAAGGGGTGCGCCGGCACGGACGGGCGTTGATCGACATCGCGTCAGGTCGCGGTGGAGTCGATCCGCAGCTCGTCCACGATCTCGTGCGCGCGATGCTGCTCGGCGGACTGCCCCTCGAGGAGGTGCAGGACGTGTTCGACGGGCTCCCGATCGGATTCGGGCACCGCACCGAGCAGGAGGACCCGTACCGGTTGCTCGCGCGTGCGCAACTGCAGGAGGCTCGGGGTGACTTCACCAAGGCCATCGACGACTACGAGAGTGCGATCGCGCGTGCCGGCAATCAGCTCCGACCCGCAGCGCTCGGCACCGCGCACGTCGGAGCCGGCCGCAGCCTCGTCGCACTCCGTCGCTTCGACGCGGCGAAGGAGCACGCGTCCGTGGCGTCGTCGCTTCTGGCGCGCTGGGGCGGAACGCGGGTAGAGGAGCTCGCCGCACTCCGCCGTCGGCTCGGTGGTGGCTCGCCGGCCGAGGGGCCGACCGAACTGACGCCGCGTGAACGCGAGGTCGCCGCGCTGCTGACCGAGGGACTGACCAACGGCGAGCTTGCGACCCGGCTGTTCATCTCACCCAAGACGGCATCCGTGCACGTCTCCAACATCCTCGCCAAGCTCTCGATGACGAGCCGCGCCGAGATCGCCGCGTACGCGGTGCGATCCGGCCTCGCCGATCAGTTGCCGGAGCGCAGCGATTCGAGCCGCTGATTCAAGGCGTCGACACCGCGGCCGGCATCGGACGCGCTGGTCTTGCGCACGGGGAGCCGAGTGCTGTCGGTGAGGACGAGAACTGCCGTTGCGGGACGGATACCGGAGAAGTTGCCGGCCCGAGGTGCGGGTTCGAAATGACTGACCTGCGCCAGTGGGATGACTCTCGGTGTCTGCGGAAAGTTGTGGATCTCGACGCCCGCGCTCGTGATCCGGAGCGAACTGCGGAGCACCACGACGACCGCCGCGATCGCGGCTGCGACGACGAGTCCGAACGGAAGCAACAGCACCACGACCACGCCGCGACGATACGCGCTGCACACGGCTGGATCGGCCTCGATGAAGGGGTCGAACCAGGCACCGACGGAGCACCAATTGCCGAAGCCCCGAACCCCTTGTGCGATCATCCGGGACGTGGCACATCGTCCTAGATCACCGTGGGGGGCGCTGTCGCTCGTGATCGCGTTGACCGGGATGACCGCATGCAGCAGCGGCCACACGCCGTCGGCCGCCTCGCACAGCGGCGTCGATTCCTCGGAGGACTACTGCACCGGCACCACGTACGGCAGCCAGGTCGTTCTCTACAGCACGAAGAATCTCGAGTACTGGTACACCGATGTGCTGACGAACTTCCAAGCCAACTGCGGTGTCCGAGTTGTCTTCGTGTCGGCACCCGGTCCCGAAGTCGAGCAGCGATTGGCGGCCGAGAAAGCGGCGCCGTACGCCGACGTGCTCGTCGCCGAGGCGCCCGATATGACAAGGGCCGATCTCGACGGTCTGCTCGAGCCCGAGGGAAGTCCCGGCTCCGAGGCCGTACCCAACGAGCGTTGCGGACCGCAGAGACATTGGTGCGATGTCCTGGAGAACTTTGTCTCACTCGTGTACAACCCGAAGCTCGTCAAGGACCCGCCTCGTACTTTGGAGGATCTGCTGGCACCGAGGTTCGCCGAGCGAATCCTGCTCTCGGATCTCGATCGGACCGAAGACGGACGGTCGCTGCTCGATCTGATCGACTTGGTTCTCGGACGCGAC
>JAUZEI010000135.1 GCA_030839105.1 Actinomycetota bacterium | reverse complement strand
TTTCGCCGGCTCCGACCCTGCGCGGCTCGAACAAATGCTGCGTTCCATCGTCCACCGCGGACCCGATGGGCAGGGAACCGACATCGGTCGGCACTTCTCCATCGGCATGCGTCGCCTCGCCATCATCGACGTCGCCACCGGAGACCAACCGCTGTACAGCGACGACGGCAACCTTGCACTCGTCTTCAACGGCGAGATCTACAACCACGTAGAGCTGCGTCGCGACCTGCAGCAACGGGGCCGGCGTTTCGCCACCGACCACTCCGACAGCGAAGTCATCCTGCGTGGTTTCGAGGAGTGGGGACGCAATGTCGTCGACCACCTCACCGGCATGTTCGCCTTCGCGATCTCCGATCGCGAGCGCGGCGAGCTGTTCCTCGCCCGGGACCGGCTCGGTATCAAGCCGCTGTACTACGTCGACGGGCCCGAGGGTTTCGCGTTCGCGTCGGAACTGAAGGCTCTCTTCCAGAACCCGCGCCTCGCCCGCCGGCCCGACGTCGACGCGCTCCGGAGATTCCTGCTCTTCCGGCTGCACGACGACGGCGAGGACACCTTCTTCGACGGCGTGAAGCGGCTTCTCCCGGCGCACACGATGCTGGTGCGCCCCGACGGCATCGTGAAGATCGAGCGGTACTGGCACCCACCGGTGAACCTCGAGTTCGCGTCGACCCGAAGCGACGACGACTACGCGCAGGAGTTCGCGCAGCGCTGGGACGACGTGATCCGTCGTCATCTCATCTCCGACGTTCCCGTCGGCGTCCCGTTGTCGGGCGGACTCGACTCGAGCGGCGTTGCGACCACCATGGCGCGACTGTCGTCGAGCGGCACCGACCTGCACACCCAGGGCCTGTACACATTCTCCGCGCTCTACCCGGGCGAGAGCATCGACGAGAGCGAGTACATCCACGAGGTCGAGCGCGCCATCGGCAGTACTCCGCACTACGTGTACCCGCAACTCGACGACTTCTGGAACGAGATCGACGAATGGATCTGGTACCAGGAGGAGCCGACCATCGCGTCGGCCCCGTACGCGTACTACTCGGTGTACCGGCTCGCCGGTCAGCACGTGAAGGTGATGTTGAGCGGCAACGGCGGCGACGAGCTGCTCGCCGGCTACATCCCCTACTTCCGTGCGTATCTCAGCTCCGCCATCGCGCAACGCCACTATCTCGCTGCCGCCCGCGAAGTCGTGAAGGGCCGCGACCTCTACAAGAAGTACGCGGGTGAGTTGATCCGGTCGAAGCTTCCGTCACGAGGCAGGAACGCGATCAACGCGCGCGAGTTGTTGCAAGCCGGTTCGACGAGCGGCGTGCAATTCGCATCGCACAAGAATCTCAACGAACGGCTCGCGAGCGATGTGCTCCGCTACTCGACCCCCGACCTCCTGCGTTACGAGGACAAGAACTCGATGGCGTTCTCGGTCGAGTCGCGTGTGCCGTTCCTCGACCACGAGCTCGTGGAGTTCATCTTTTCGCTGCCCATCGACCAGAAGATCAAGGGTGGTTGGAACCGCGCGGTGTACCGCAACGCGATGAAAGGACGGATGCCCGAGAGGAACCGGCTGCGCCGTTCGAAGATCGGTTTCACCAATCCCGACATCATGTGGATGAAGGCCAAGGCGCCCGAGATCCGGGCCGTGTTCTCCTCGCCCGAGCTCGCGTCGCGCGATCTGTACAACCCCGAGCAACTGGTCACCGCGTGGGACGAATACCTCGCGGGCCGGCCCGGCGACGGCCTCATCTTCTGGCGGGTGCTCGTCACGGAGCTGTGGATGCGTCGGTACATGGACCAGGCGGTCGCGGTATGACGCTACGGCGCGCCGACGGCGTCGACTACGAGCGGATCGCCGTACGGACGCACCTGATCCACATCAAAGAACCCCTCGACCCGGTCTTCGACAAGTATGTGAAGCCGGTCCTGCAACCGGGTGATTGGCTCGCGGTCTCGGAGAAGTTTGTGACGATCTCGCAGGGCCGCGTGATCCACCACTCCGTGGTGCGTCCGGGCATGCTCGCCAAGCTCTTGGTGAAGGGCGTGACGAAGCACCCTGACGACGTCGGATACTCGGACCCGCGCAAGATGCAGGTCGCGATCATGCAAGCCGGTTGGTGGCGCATGTTGTTCGCGATGATCATCGGAACGTTCAGCCGGTTCCTGCTTCGCCGGCGCGGCGACTTCTATCGCGTCGCCGGTCACCGGATCTCCGAGATCGACGGCTTCAGTCCGGCCACAGTCAAACCGTTCGACGAGTTCGCGATGTTGGGCCCCGCCGACCCCGACGCGGCGGCCGCTGAGATCGCGGCACACATCGGGGCGCCGGTCGCGGTCGTCGATGCGAACAACATCAACGTCGAAGTCCTGGGGACGAGCCCGGGCTTTCCCGTCGGTCGGTCGGTCGTGCGCGAGACGTTGCTCGACAATCCGCTCGGGCAGAACGACGAGCTCACGCCGATCATCGTCGTCCGCCGCGTCGACTGACGCGGCGCGTTCGGCAGTTCGGCGTTCGGCAGTTCGGCGTTCGGCAGATCGCGCGCAATTCGGGCGCCCCGCTCCAGATCGACCCCCCGTCGTGCCGATGGTCAAAGCGCCAACGTCGCATGCAGTGGGGGAAGCACGATGGACCGGAGCGGAACGGACGCGTGACAGAGCCGACACCCGATCTCGACGAACGGCTCGCGCGTCTCGCGCAGCGCCGCGCCCGGAGGAGCAACGCGGGGAGGAACACTCCCGTGGCCCAGAGCCCGGGCCCGTCATCGCGGCGGCGGCATCCCGCGACCGAAACTCGAATCCTCGTCGCGGGCCTGAGCATCTCGGCCTTCTTGTCGATCATCGCTTCGATCGGCGCCACCGCGCCCGCGTCCGGCGCGTCGACGACGCCCGGCAATACAACTTTCGCCGGAACCGCAACGGCCGCGGGCGCGTCGCCGCGTACGCCCTCCCCCAAGCCGCGAGCCAAGACCGCCGGAAAGCAGTCGCCGCCCGAACCCGCGAAACCGGCGCCGCGGACCACGACCGTTCCGCGCGGGGGCTCGTCGCCCACGACACTTCCAGGCGCAAGCGGTAACGCGTCGTCGTCGCAGGCGGCGACATCACCGTCTCCCACGCCGCCGCCACCCGGGGCAACGCAATCCGCGGCCCCCTTACCGGCGACCACACCGGCGGGCGCGTCCCCGCCTCCGCCGAGGAGCCCGAAAGCCCCGGACCCGACCGTTCCCGTCACCCGGCCGCCCGCGCCGACCACACCCACGCCGACCACACCCACGCCGACCACGGTTTTCGTGCCGCCGCCCCCGCCGTTCCCGCCGCCGCCTCCGCCGTGCCAAGGCAGCCGTTGCGGTTGAGCACCAGTTCGGCACGAGCCTCGGCCAGGGATTCGTCCACCGCACGCACCGGGACCAAGTGCCCGTGATCGCCGGATCCGCGATCGAGCCCCGGGATGGCTACTGGTCGGAGCGGAACGTGCGCGCCATGGGCAGCCGCGCCCACGTTCTCACGGGTGACGCGCCCGAGGGCGTCATTGACTGGGCGATGTACGAACTCGAACGGCTGGAGCAGTGCTGGAGTCGTTTCCGCACCGACAGCGAACTGTCACGCGTGAACGCCAACAACGGGGTTTGGACCGACGTCAGCGCGTCGATGCTGCTCGCGCTCACGTGCGCGGCCGATCTTCATCGCGCGAGTTCGGGACGATTCGATCCGACGATCCTGGACGCGCTCGAGCGCGTCGGTTACGACCGCACGTTCGAGCTCGTCGCGCCGGGATCGGATACCGACGCGCCAACCGCCGGCGCATCCGCACCCGGTTTCGGACGCGTCGAGATCGACGAGGAACGGTCGCGCGTCCGGCTCGCGGCCGGTGTCCGTCTCGATCTCGGCGGAGTGGGGAAAGGGCTCGCGGCCGACCTCGTCGCGCGCGGACTCGTCGATCGTGGCACGCGCACCGCACTGGTCGGCATGGGCGGGGACCTCCGCGCCCGCGGCGAGCCACCGGCCGACGGTGGGTGGGACGTTCCCGTGCTGGATCCATTCGACGAAACGAACATCGCGTTCCGTTTCCCGCTCGTCGACGGCGCGATCGTGACGAGCACGACTCGCATGCGGCACTGGACGCGCGGCGGGCGCGAATTCCACCACCTCCTCGACCCGGCGACCGGCGACTCCACGCGCACCGGCGTCGCGGCCGTGGTCGTCGCCGCCGGCGACGCGTGGTGGGCGGAAGGGATCGCGAAGTCGATCATCGTGGGTGGTGCCGACTTCGGGCTCGGGCTCGTCGGAGCGGCGCACGTCCGCGCGTGGATCTACTTCGACGATGGTCGCGTCCTCGAGGCGGGAACGACGTGACGACGATCGTCGGGTTGGGCGAACTGAACGAGAAGCTCTCGTGGTACGCGGCACGCGCGTCGGGATTGATCGCATGGGCGGTCGTGACGCTGAGCATTCTGTGGGGCCTCGCATTGTCGACGCGCCTCATCCGCCGTCGAGGCGTGCCGGCGTGGTTGCTCGACCTCCACAAGTTCCTCGCGACGCTTTCCGTTGTTTTCGTCGCGGTGCACATCGCAGCACTCTGGGTCGACAACTTCGTGTACTTCGGTCCGCGGGAGCTGTTCGTTCCGTTCGCATCGTCGTGGCGAACGGGTGCGGTCGCATGGGGTATCGCCGCGACCTATCTCCTCGTTGCGATCCAAGTCACGTCCTGGGTCACGAAGCGGTTATCGCGCCGCCTCTGGCACGCGGTACACCTCACGAGCATCCCGATGTTCGGGCTCGCGACGCTCCACGGCTTCACCGCGGGCGCCGACAACCGAAACCTCGCAGTGCAGTGGATAGCGCTTACCGGGGGCTTGTTCGTATTCATACTGGCCGCGTTCCGGATACTCGCGCCGCGGCGGTCGTCCCGGCGGACGGCGTCAACCCCGCGCGTCGTGACCCACGAGTGTGCCCCGGAACCCTCCGAGCGGGCACTCCGTTCACGCCGCGCCGACAGGGAGGCCAAGGTCGAGCAACTCGCGCGCATGGTCGAGTCGGCCGAAAGCTCCGCCCCGGCCGCTCGGCCGGAAGCCCTTTTCCGCTCCTCGTCGGCATCTCGACATCTCAACATCTAGACTTCTCAACTTCGAAGGTCGAAAAGAGGGGGCGGGCGTGGCGATACGCGTCGTGGGAGCCGGTCTCGGCCGCACCGGAACGAACTCGCTGAAGGTCGCGCTCGAACAGTTGCTCGGCGGGACCTGCTACCACATGCTCGAGGTCTTCGGTCGGCCCGACGACATCGTCACGTGGCAGAACGCCGTCGACGGCCTGCCCGTCGATTGGCGCGCACTGATGCAGAACTTCACCGCCGCGGTCGACTGGCCCGTGGTCGGGTTCTGGCAAGACCTTGCCGCGGCGTTTCCCGACGCGGTCGTCTTGCTGTCGACGCGTTCGAGCACGGAGGCCTGGTGGGAGAGCGCCGATGAGACGATCTTCGAGATCGCGCGGCGCGGCGTGCCGGAGGACGGACCGATGCGGGCCCAGATGCAGATGATCGGCGGGCTCTTCGATCGATTCACACCGGAGTGGCGCGACGCCACCGCGGCCAAGCGGGCGTACGAGCAACACAACGCGACCGTACGCGCGACCGTTCCGCCCGAGCGTCTCGTCGACTGGCAACCCGGCGACGGCTGGGACCCGATCTGCACCGCGCTCGGTATGCCCGTGCCCGACACGCCCTTTCCCCACACGAACACGAAAGATGACTTCCGCGCCCTGGTCGGCCTCGACTGAGGGTGTCGGCCCCTCAGCCGAACGCGGCGACCGAGACGCGTTGTCGTCGATCGCGTCAGGCCGCACCCTGCCCCAAGCGTTGTGGGCATTGAATCACGCCGTCTGTCCGGGTGAAGAGGGATCGGACTTTGCGCTTTTGACATCTTCTTGACGGGTCTCGATGCGTTCCTGATACGGCATTGACGGGTGTCCTGTTGTGATGACTCGGGCGGCCGATCGGCCGCCTCGATAATCCGCGGGAGACACGTTGCTGACCGACCCCACATCGACGACCGACGCGCCACCGGCCCCGCCGGATGCATCTGCTGCGCGGCCCATGCCGGTGCCCCTCGTCCCGGGCCTGGAGTTGCCGCCCGACAGCACGCGCTACCGAATCAAGAACAAGCTGCTCGGACCTCCGCTCCACACGGAGCAACTCGAGGACGAGCGTCTCGGCAAGCCCACCGCGCTTGCCGTATTCGCCTCGGACAACCTGTCGTCGTCGGCGTACGCGACCGAGGAGATGCTGCGGGTCCTGATCCCGGTGATCGGCCTCGGCGCCTTCGCGCTCGTCGTTCCGGTGACGACCGCACTCCTCGTCGTCCTGTTCTTCCTGATCCTCTCGTACCGCCAGACCATCAGGGCCTACCCCACCGCGGGCGGTGCGTACATGGTCACCCGCGACAACTTCGGTCTGCTGCCCGCGCAGGTCGCCGGCGTTGCGCTCCTCACCGACTATGTACTCACGGTGTCGGTTTCGGTCGCCGCCGGCACCGCAGCGTTGGCGTCTGCATTCTCGGTGTTCGAACCGTGGATCCTGTGGATCTCGATCGCGTTCGTCGTCGTGATCGCGTGGGGCAACCTGCGCGGGGTACGCGAGTCCGGGAAGCTCTTCGCCGTCCCGACCTATTTCTTCATCGTCAACATGGCGGTCCTGATCGGCGTCGGTGTGTTCAAGGCCTTCAATGGAAGCCTCGCCCGCGCGAACTACTCGCACGCGGCGGGACTCGTGCCCTTCGGCTCCAAGGGCTCCGGACTGCTCGCGGGCGCGGGCCTCGCAGTCGTGCTGCATTCGTTCGCATCCGGAGGCGCGGCAGTTACCGGGGTCGAGGCCATCTCGAACGGAGTGCCGGCTTTCAAGAGACCGGAGTGGAAGAACGCGCGTTCAACCCTCGTCGTCATGGGCTCGTTGCTCGGCATCATGTTCCTCGGGCTCTCGATCATGGACGCCCGGATGCACGTCGCTCCGTTCATCAGCGGGACACCGACGGTGATCTCACAGATCGGCAAGCTCGCCTACGGCGGAGGCATCGGCGGCAACTTCCTCTACTACTGCCTGCAAGCCGGCACGATGCTGATCCTGGTCCTCGCCGCGAACACGAGTTTCGCGGACTTCCCCCGGCTCGCGTCATTCCACGCGGGCGACAACTTCATGCCCCGCCAGCTCACGAAGCGCGGCCACCGCCTGGTGTTCTCGAATGGCATCGTCTTCCTCGCCATCGCCGCGATCGTGTTGCTCCTCGCTACCGACGCAAAGGTCGACCGCCTCATTCCGCTCTACGCCATCGGGGTCTTCACCTCCTTCACGCTCTCGCAGGCCGGTATGGCCAAGCACCACATCCGCGAGAAGGAACAGGGCTGGCGGTGGGGGCTCTTCGTCAACGGGACCGGCGCGTTCCTGTCGCTCGTCGTCGACCTCGTGATCGCCCGGTTCAAGTTCATGGAAGGCGCCTGGGTCATCGTCCTGTTCGTGCCGGTCATGGTCTTCTTCCTGATGCGCCTGGCGAAGCAGTACAAGACCGAGGACGAAGCGCTCGCGCACGACGTTCCCCGGGCCGTCGCCGCGCCCGTCCGCAAGCGGCTCATCGTCATGGTGTTCGTCGACCGCCTCGACCTCGCGGTGGCCCGCGCCATGCAGTTCGGGCGCGCACTACGGCCCGACGAGCTGCGCGCGGTGCACTTCGTCATCGATACTCACCACGCCGAAGAGCTCGCGGCGGAGTGGCGCGAGCACGGTCTGACGAACCTCGGGCTCGAGCTCATCGATTGTCCCGATCGGCGTCTGACCCGGTCCGCGGTCGAGACCGTCGCGCACGAATTGAGCTCGGGCGAGGCCGAAGTATGCGTGCTCCTGCCGGAACGCAAGTTCAGCGGCGCGTGGAATCGGATCCTGCACGACGGGACGGCCGAGTCGCTGTCGCGCGAGATCTCGCGCCTCCCGCACGCCAACGTCACCCTCGTCCCGTTCCATTTCGACGACCGGGGAACCGTGAGGGTCGGTGAGCAGTTCACGCCGCCGAAGGCCGACGGCAACGGGAACGGGAACGGGAACGGCAACGGGAACGGCAACGGGAACGGCAACGGCAACGGGAACGGGAACGGGAAGGCCAGGATCGCCGGGAAAGTCCTGACCGACAAGGTGCCGATCGTCCGACCGCCGGGGACCACGCCCATCGGCGACGTTCGGTGCCGGCACAGCGCGAGGGTGCACGGCCGGGTCCGGGCCCTGCGGGTCGAGCCCCTCGGCGGCAGCCCCAGCCTCGAATGCACGATGGCCGACGACACCGGCGCGCTCTCGGTCGTGTTCTTCGGCCGGCGCCGGATCGAGGGCATCGCCATCGGTGCGACTCTGACCGTCGAAGGCGTGGCCATCGACCACCACGGACGCCTCGC
>JAUZEI010000123.1 GCA_030839105.1 Actinomycetota bacterium | reverse complement strand
CCGAGGCTCGATGCAACTCCACCGGTCACGAAGACGTGCTTTGCCAACGCACATGCCCCTTCGGAAGACACCGACACCGCCGGATCGGACGGTAGCACCCGGCTGCGACAGTTTCGGTGATCAGCTCACACCGCCGCGATCTACCCCCCACGAACG
Organism: Actinomycetota bacterium; assembly: GCA_030839105.1. GTDB lineage: Bacteria > Actinomycetota > Acidimicrobiia > IMCC26256 > PALSA-610 > PALSA-610. Next base: position 6,647 of record JAUZEI010000123.1, on the reverse strand, counting down.
GATCTCGTCACGCTCCGCGGCCGAGCTCGTCGAGCCGGCGGAGCACCGGAACGCGATCGATGACCCCGCTGAACGAGGTCAACTCACTCGCGAACGTCAACAGCGCGAGCACGACGAGCACCGCGGTACGCGTCGCCGTACCGCATTCGAGCACGACGGCAAGGCCGAGCACCGCACCCATCGCGTTCGCACCGGTATCGCCGAGCATCAGATGCTCGCGAAGATCATCGCCGAGCAATCCGGTGAACGCGCCGATGACGGGCGCGATCGCGACGCCCACGACATCGTTGCGCGCGATGAGCGCGATCGGAATCCACGCGACGACGGAGATCTTGATCGCGCGACCCGGTGCGCGATCGAAGAGATTGGCAAGATTTGCGGCCAGCGCGACGAGGAGCGCGTCCGCGATCACACGCGCTCCCGACTCGGCGCGCACGCCGGAAACGACGCCCCGACTCGCGCTCACCAACACGAGGGCGATCGCCACACCGCCGATGATCTTCACGAGACCGGTCGTGACACGGCCTTGCAGGAGCGCCCCGAGGTGCCCGCGGAAACCGTGATCGGCCTGCGTGCCGACGAGATCGTCGAAGAGTCCGAGCAGTCCGTAGCCGACGACGGCCGTCACCACGAGCACGCGCGCCAGGTCGGTGCCCGCGTCGCCGACGCCCAACGAGGCGAACAGCGAGCGGCCGCCTTCGACGACGACGACTGCGAACACGGCCAGCACCCCCATCGCGGTAGGGATGCCCTGACCCCGATGATTCGGGCGCAGCAGTGCCGGCGCGCTCAGCAGCTCTCGACCGGATCCGACGAACAACCGCACGGCGAGCACACCGACGACAAAGCCGAGGAACACGCTCACGACGGGATGGGCGGGATGGTCTCGGTCGCCCCCTCGCCGTAGCCGTAGTGGCCGACCGTTCCGGCCGCGATCTGCTCCAGAGCTATCGCCGCGGTCAGCGGGCCCTGCGGCGTCTCGGCATCGTCGAACGTCGTCACCTGCTTGGCGAGCCTCGGATCGCCGCGCACGGGCTCGAGCGCGCTTCCCCGTTTCGGATTCGGGGTCGCGCCGCCCGACGGGTCGTAGACCTCGCCCACCACCGTCGGGACATTCTTGGCGCTGAGCAGTGACCCGACGAAGTCGACCAGGGTGTCGGTTCCGGAGAGGTGACTGTCGGTACCGGTGAGCACCAGGACGCGCGACGCGCGCGACGGGAAGGCGGCGAGGTCCGACTGCTTGCCGTCGGTGAAGTCGAGGAAGCCGGCCGATCGGAGCGGCTCGATCACATCGCGCGGGCGCCGGGCGCTGCCGGCGGGCGGCGCCGCGAGCCGCGTCGCGAGCGAGCGCAGCGCCGAGAGCCGGGACGCGGCAACGTTCCCCGAAACGCGGGCCGCCGTCTGCAGCGCTCCCAGGTCCTTGGGCGAGTCGAGCCGCCACTTGTCGTTGAGCCAGAGCACACCGGGTATGTCCGCACCCGCGGTGCGCATCGTCGTCAGCACCGAATTCACCGCGCCCGTGTCGATGCCCTTCTCGGCCAGGATCACGACCGGCACCGCGAGCAGACGTTGCTGCACCGCGTACGACGACGACTTCTTCAAGAAGTCGTTGAGCTGCGATACCTGATCCTTGAGCTTGCTGTTCTCGCTCCTCAACTGTTCCGACTCGTGCGAGACGCTGCGGATCTCGCGATCGAGACGGTCGACGATGGCCTGGTCGACGACGGTCGAACCGACGAGGATGCCGAGTCCCATGGCGAGAAAGACCGCGATGAGCGAGACGAGGTGAAATCGAAAGTTGATCATGGTCAGAACCAGCCGCGCACCCGTGACCACGCGTCGTCGAACACGAGCCGGAAGCCGTCGAGGAAGACCCGCAGCGAATGCGACGCGTAGACCATCGCGACCATCGCCGCCACGGCCGCGACGACGAGCAACACCAAATCGCGCCGGCGTATACGCCCCTGGTACAGGCGGCTGACGCCTTTGGCGTCGACCAGGATGGGCCCGAGCCGCAGCCGAGTCAGGAACGTCGATGCCATCCCGCGCCGGCCCTTGTCGAGGAACTCGACCATGGTCGCGTGGGTGCCGACCGCCACGATGAGATCGGCACCGGCTTCGTACGCGAGCAGCAGCGCCGCGTCCTCGCTGGTGCCCTCGGCGACGAACCCCGCGTAGCGGACGCCGGCGTTCTCCAGACCCTCGAGCCCGGGCGCGCGGCCGTCGGGGTGCACGTGGTGCACGAGCTCCGCGCCGCAGTGCAGCGCAACCGGAGAGAGTGAGTCGAAGTCGCCGATGATGATGTCCGGCGTCCGGCCGTCGTCGATGAGCGCGTCGGCGCCCCCGTCGACCGCGATGAGCACGGGCCGATACTCGCGGATGTAAGCGCGCAGCGCGCGAAGATCGTGCTTGTAGTCGAGGCCGCGGACGACCACCAGTGCATGCCGCCCGCGGACCTTGGTGCGCAGCGGCGGGAGCTCCAGCGGCTCGAAGCTCTGCTCCGCCTCCTTGTCGATGTACTCGAGCGTGTTCTGCGCGAACGAGCGCAGCTCGGTACCGATGCAGCGCCGCGCGTCTTCCATGCGCTGCGCGATCTCGTCGGCGGTGAGCAACTCGCCCGCCGCGACCTTTTCGCCGTTGCGCCAGAGTGCGTCGTCACGGATCTCGACGACGTCTCCGTCGCGCACCGTCTCCATCACCGCGCTACCGACCGCGTCGAGGAGTGGCACGCGGGCCGCCATCACGCGCTCCGGTCCACCGTTCGGGTAGCGACCCGAAATCGAGTGTTCGGCGTTCACGATTGCGACGACGCCCGCGGCGAGGAGGCTCTCGGCGGCGATGCGATCGAGGTCACGGTGATCGATGATCGCGATCTCGCCCTTCCCGATGCGCCGGGCGAGATCTTTGGTGCGGACGCCGACCCGGGCAACACCCGTGACGTGTACCGACGACCGGTGCCGGGACGACCGGCGCGTGCGCAGCCGGAGGGTCGGCCGGCCGGGCACGAGCCTCACGCCGCGCCCGTTCCGGCCCGGGCCGCCACTCGCAGCTCACCCGACTTCTCCACGAGCTCGCGCGCATGACGGCGCGCGTGCGCGGATCCGCCGATCCCCGCGAGCATGCGTGAGATCTCGTTGACGCGCGCATCGTCCAACAGCAACGAGGCGCCCGCGATCGTCCGACCCTTCACCTCGTCCTTCGCCACCAGCACGTGCGCGTCGGCGAAAGCCGCGACCTGCGGAAGGTGCGTCACGCACAACACCTGATGGTGACCGCCCAGTGTCGCCAGCGCGCGCCCGACGGCCGCACCCGCCTCCCCACCGATGCCCGCGTCGACCTCGTCGAACACGAGTGTCGGGGGCGCCTCCGACAGCACGACCCGCAGTGCGAGCATCGCCCGCGACAGCTCGCCGCCCGACGCCGCTTTGGCGAGCGGCCTCGCCGGTTCGCCGGGATTGGGCGCGAGCAGGAACGTCACGTCGTCGGCGCCGTCGTCACCGATCGCCTCGGGGTCGACGGTCGACTCGATGTCGATGCTGAACCTCGCGGCCGGAAGCGCGAGCTCGCGTAGATGCTCCGTGACCGCGCCCGCGAGACGGGGGCCCGCGCCCCGCCGCAGCTTCGACAGCGTTTTTGCGACCCGGGCCATCTCCGACTGCGCTTCGTGCCGGGCCGTCTCGAGAGCCGCGGCCCGGGAGTCGTGTTGCTCGAGCTCCACGAGGCGCGCGCCCGTCTCGTGCGCGTAATCGACCACGTCGGCGAGGGTCGGGCCGTACTTGCGCTTCAACTCCCCCAGCAGGGCGCGGCGCGTCTGCACCTCCTGCAGGCGTTGCGGATCCGCCACGATCGACTCCTCGGTCGTCCGCACGTCGTGCGCAGCTTCCTGCAACTCGGACTGCAATACGCGCAGCCGGTCACTCAAGGCTACGAACGGCGCGCGCCCGTCGAGGGCGGCGACCGCGGCGCCGAGCGCATCCTCGCCTGCACCCTCGAGCTGTTCGTACGCCGCCGACAGCGCTTCGCGATGGGCCTCGGCGTCGGCGAGGAGCTCGGCTTCCTGCAGGAGGCGGTTGTCCTCGCCGCCGTCGACGATGCCCGCCGCGCCGATCTCCTCGACCTGGTAGCGCAGGAGGTCGACCTCCCGCGCCCGGGCCCGCTCGTCGCCACCGAGGGCGCCGAGCTCGTCGCGGGTCCGGCGGCTCTCGTCGCGAGCCGCTCGGAGCGCGGTGAGCGCCGACTGCGCCTTCTCCCCGACGAAGCGGTCCAGGAGCGCGCGCTGTTCCGCGGGCGCAAGCAACGACTGATGGGCGTGTTGACCGTGGAGATCGACGAGTCGTCGTCCGCATTCCGCGAGCTCGGACACGGTCGCGAGCCGTCCGTTGACGTAGCCGCGGGAGCGGCCGACCGCCGGTATGACGCGCGCGAGCACGACCTCGTCGTCGCCGTCCTCGAATCGGCCCTCGACGCGCGCCTCGGCTGTTCCCTCGCGTACCAGCTGCGGGTCGGCGCGCCCCCCACCGAGCAGGTCCAGCGCGTCGACGATCAACGTCTTGCCCGCGCCCGTCTCACCGGTGATGACGGTGAGGCCCGCGCCGAGCGTCACGTTCAGCTCGGCGATGATCCCCAGGTTCTCGACGCGCAGCTCCAGCAGCATCGGCTACCGGTCCGGGAGCGAGAACTTGGTCTTCAGGATCTGGTGGAAGTCGCGTGGACGCACGCTCACGAGTCGGAGCGGTTCCTTGGCGACCCGGCACCGCACCTGATCACCGGAGCACAGCTCGCCCAGCTCTCGGCCGTCGATCGTGAGCGCGACGTTGCGGCCGTTGCTCACGACGAACGAGACCTCTTCGTGCTCCGACAGCACGAGCGAGCGGTCGAACAGCATGTGCGGGGAGATCGGTGTCAGCACGATGCACCGCAGGTCGGGCGAAACGATGGGGCCACCGGCCGAGAACGAGTACGCGGTGCTGCCCGTCGGGGTCGCGACGATGAGCCCGTCGGCCGCGTACGAGGTGAACGCGGAGCCGTTGATCGATACGTCCAGATAGATCAGGTGGCCGGAACGCAGCTTGTCGATGACGGCTTCGTTGAGTGCGTACCAGCTGCCGCGCACCGAGCCCGCCGACTCCACGTCGATGGCGAGCATCATGCGTTCCGACACTTCGAACTCGCCCGCGAGCAGGCGGGGTAGCCAGGGCTCGAGCTCGTCGGGCTCGAGCTCGCTGAGGTATCCGAGGATGCCGACGTTCACGCCCATGAGCGGCACCGGCGCCGGATACACCAGCTGCACCGCGGAGAGCATCGTGCCGTCGCCACCGAGCGAGATCACCAGATCGAGGCCCGGCGCGAAATGCTCCGGGTCGACGGCGTACGCGTCGAGACCGGCGGCGGGGGCGAGCGCGGCCGGGACACGTACCTCGACGCCGTTCTCGACGAGGCCGGCCGTGAGTTGTTGCGCGAGCGCGTGCGCGATTGGTCGGTCGCGGTGCGGTACGAGACCGACGGCACGGGTGACCGGAGGCTGGGTCTCCTGCATCTCGGTCACGACGACGCCTGCGTCTGACGGACCGCGTCGTCGAGCTCGGCGGCCGAGATGGTCGCGACACCACGACGCGCGTACACGAGGAACTCGACATTGCCGTCGGCGCCCCGCAACGGCGACGGCACGACGCCCTGGACGCCCAACCCGGCCGCGTCGAGACCGGCGACGACCTCCCGCAGCACCGCGGCGTGCACTTCGGGATCGCGCACGATGCCGCGCCGGCCGACGCGCGCCCGCCCGGCCTCGTACTGCGGCTTCACGAGCAGGACGAACTCCGCGTCGTCGGTCGTCAGGGCGAGGACACTCGCGGCGACTGAGCGCAGCGAGATGAATGACAGATCGGCGACGCAGAGATCCGGGCGGGGGTCGAGGGCGCCGGGCTCGAGACTGCGCACGTTGGTCCGTTCCATGACGCTCACGCGTTCGTCCTGGCGCAACGACCACGCGAGTTGGGCGCGGCCGACCTCGATCGCGTGCACGTGCGCGGCGCCGCGCTGCAACAGACAGTCGGTGAATCCGCCGGTCGAGGCGCCGACGTCGATCGCACACCGGCCCTGTACGTCGACCGAGAACGTGTCGAGAGCGGCGGCGAGCTTGTGGCCCCCGCGCGAGACGTACGCGGGACCCTCGGCCGCGAGGAGCGCGATGGGCTCCTTGCCGTCGACCTGGCGGGCCGGCGTCGACGCGGGCGCACCCCCGACAAGTACGCGGCCGGCATCGATCGCCTCGACGGCCCGCGACCAACTGGGGACGAGGCCGCGCCGGACAAGCTCGACGTCGAGGCGCCGCCGCACGCGGCCGTCAGCCTGCCTTGCGCCCGGTGTCGGGCGCGGCCTTCTTCGCGGCGACCTTCTTCGCGGCTGCCTTCTTCGCGGCTGGCTGCTTCACGGCGGCCTTCTTCGCAGGAGCCTTCTTGGCGGTCGCCGGGGCGGGAGCCTTCCGGGCGGCGGTCCTCTGCGCCGGGGACTTCGTGGCCGCGTCCCGGTTCGTGCGCTCGAGCCGGCGTTCGAGCGCGGCGAGGTCGGTCTTGGTCGCAAGTCCGAGCGCGCCCAACTGGCGTTGTACCTCGTGCTGTACGAGCTTGCGTACGTCGTCGCTCCGCCGC